>CANFVX010000158.1 GCA_947450495.1 Gammaproteobacteria bacterium | reverse complement strand
CGTCGCGGGTGTCGATATCGAGGCGTTGAAAAATCAGTGCCAGCTCGTTCATCAGCGCGATATTGAGGTCGCGCTGGGTGTTTTCGATGACCTTCGCCGCCTCGGCCACCTTGATACTGGCGGCGCGGTGGACGCCCGCCTCGACCACGCTTTCGTAGACCTGCGCCACTATCTCCAGCACCTCGGGCGTCTGCCCTGAAACCACCTTGGTGATTTTGGTGAAGGTATGTTCGCGATCGCCCGGATTGATGCGCTCGGGCGAATAGCCCACGAAGAAATCCACCCCGCAGCGCAGGCCCGAATGTTTTTCGAGCACCGGCACGCAGTCTTCTTCGGTGGCGCCGGGATAGACGGTAGATTCGAAGACCACGATATCGCCCCGCTTCAACACGCGGCCCACGGTTTCCGAGGCCCGCAGCACCGGCGAGAGATCCGGTCGCTTGGCGTGGTCGATAGGCGTTGGCACTGCCACGATGTGGAAATCCGCCAGCTTCAAGTCTTGCGGGTCGGCGGTGAAGAGAATGTCAGCGACGGCGAGTTCGTCAGTCGACACTTCCAGCGTGGCGTCTTCGCCGCGCGCGAGCTCCGCCACGCGCGCGGCGTTGATGTCGAAGCCGATGCAGCGTGCGTGTCGACCAAACGCCACCGCCACCGGCAGGCCCACATAACCGAGGCCAATCACCGCTATCTTCCTTGTTAGCGTGCTCATGAGATTTTGTAGTACTCCTTGTACCAGTCCACGAAATTGGCAATGCCGCGCGCGACCGGCGTGGCGGGCTGATAGCCCACATCGTCAACCAGCGCGGAGACATCCGCGTAGGTGTCCGGCACGTCGCCCGCCTGCATCGGCAGGAACTCCTTGATGGCCTCGCGGCCGAGACAACGCTCCAGCGTGCCGATGAAATCCATCAACTCCACCGGCGAATTATTGCCAATGTTGTAGATCCGATACGGCGCGCCCGAGGTGCCGGGGTCCGGTTTCTCCCCCCGCCAGCCGGGATTGGGCGTCGCCACGTTGTCCAGCGTGCGGACCACGCCTTCCACGATGTCATCAATGTAGGTGAAATCGCGCCGGTGCCGGCCGTAGTTGAAAATCGGGATAGGTTCGCCGGCCAGAATCTTTCGCGTAAAAAGAAACAGCGCCATATCCGGCCGGCCCCAGGGCCCGTAAACCGTAAAAAACCGCAGCCCCGTGGTGGGTAGCTGATACAGCGCGCTGTAGGTGTGCGCCATTAGCTCATTGGCTTTCTTGGTCGCAGCGTAGAGCGACAGGGGATGGTCTACGTTGTCGTGCACCGAAAACGGCATGCGCGTATTCGCGCCATAAACCGAGCTGCTGGAGGCATACACCAGATGCTCCACCGGATGATGTCGGCAGCCTTCCAGGATGTTCATGAAACCGACGAGATTCGAATCCACGTAGGCATGCGGATTTTCGATCGAGTAGCGCACCCCGGCCTGCGCGGCCAAATGCACCACGCGCGCCGGCTTGAAGGCCTTGAACAGGGCATCCACCGCCACGCGGTCCGCCACATCAAGGCGCTGGAAGTGAAATCCAGCCTGCGGCAGCAGACGATTGAGGCGGGCCTGTTTGAGCGTGGGGTCGTAGTAGTCGTTGAGGTTGTCGAGGCCAATGACTTCGTCGCCACGGGCCAGCAGCACCTCACTCAGGCGCGCGCCGATAAATCCCGCTGCCCCGGTGACCAGAATTCGCATGCACAGTGTCCGCCTTGAAGGTGCCCGCATTCTACACGGGCAATCCAGTCATCAAACCTGAACCGGCGCAAGCCGCGGTGGTGTGTTGCCCCCATAAACCCCTGTGCGCCGACCGTGACTTAAGATTCGACCCCACTTAGTATTCACGGCAACTTCTGTCGGAGATTTTGCTATGTCCTCTCGTTCGCCCATGGCTGCGGATTCGATGTCGGTAGACCTCGCCAATCTGTATCGCGAAGAGTCCTACACCGACCTGCAATCCGCTTCGGTGCGGGTGCTGATCCCGGTCTTGCCGGACGGCAGCACCGACACCAGCCGGGCAGCGATGTACATCGGGGATACCACGCTCATGACCCAGATGGGGCCAATTCCAGTGCAATTCCCGCTGGAAGCCGAATCGCTAGACAAAGCCTTTGCCCTCTTCCCCGAGGGCGTGCGCGGCGCCATCGAGCGTCTCAACGAACGGGCGCGCGAAATGGCTCGCGAAGAAGCGTCCCGCATCATGGTCCCCGGCAAAACGCCAAGCCCCGGCATGGGCGGGATGGGCGGCGGTCTCGGTGGCATGGGCGGCGGCCGCGGCAAGTTCATCATTGATTAAAGCCCGCGCTGCGTGATTCTCCTGTCCCCCTGCCGCGCCCCCTGTCGGGCGCGGGCGACCGTTACCGTTTGAGCTCGATCACGCTGCCCGAGGCCGGCCTCAGCGCCCGCGGGCTGTGCTGTATCCGCGGTGACCAACTCATTTTTGACGACCTCGATTTCGACGCCCGCGCCGGCCAGATCTGGCAAGTCACCGGCCCCAACGGCGCGGGTAAAACCAGTTTGCTCCGGCTGCTGGCCGGCCTTGCGAGCCCCGCCGGCGGCAGCCTGCAGTGGCGCGGCGCAGCGTTGCCCGCAGCCCGCGACCAACTCCAGCAGGATTTACTCTTCCTCGGCCATTTGCCGGCTATTTCCGGCTTTATGACCGCCGCCGAGAACCTCCACTATGCCCGGGCGCTGTGCGCGAGCCCGAATGCCCGCGACATCGACGACGTCTTGCGCCAACTCGGCTTGCCGGACGCGGCCACAACGCTTGGTCAGCGCCTCTCCGCCGGCCAACGCCAACGCCTCGCGCTGGCCCGCTTTCTGTTGGCCGAGGCGGCGCTCTGGATCATGGACGAACCGCTCACCGCGCTCGACGCCCACGGCCGGCAAGCGGTGGAAGCCATGCTGGAAGCCCACGCCGCCGCCGGCGGCATCGCCATCGTCTCAACCCATCAGGCGCTCGCCTTGCCGTTCGGCATGCTCCACCAGTTTCAGCTCGGGACGAGCGCCCAGTGAGCGCACTGGCCGCCGCCGCCAGCGTGCTCCACCGCGACCTGCGGCGCGGCCGGCGACGGCTGGGCGATCTGGCGCAACCGCTGGTGTTCTTTACGGTGGTGGTGTTCGTGTTTCCCATCGCCATCGGCCCCAATGCGGAGGTCCTGCGCAGCCTGCTGCCCGCGATTTTGTGGGTTTCAGCGCTACTGGCACTGGTGCTCACGCTGCCCGAGGTCTTCGCCGCCGACTACGCCGATGGCAGTCTGGAACTGCTGGTATTGAGCCCTCATCCGCTGCCTTTGTTGGTACTGGCGAAAGCGATCGCACAGTGGACCACCGGCGTGCTGCCCTTGATCGCGATGAGCGCCCTGCTGGGCGGCGTGCTCGGCCTCGACTTCAACACCTGGGTTGCGGTGGAGCTTGGGCTGCTGCTCGGCACGCCGGTGCTATGTCTGGTGGGTTGCCTCGCCAGCGCGCTGGCCGTGGGGGTGCGCGGCGGCCCGCTGTTGCTGGCACTGATCACCCTTCCCCTGTACATTCCGGTGCTGATTTTCGGGACTTCGGCCGCGCGGAATGCGAGCCTCGCGCTCCCCGTTGACGCAGAAATGTTGTTCCTCGCCGGCCTCTCCGTGCTGGCGCTGACGCTGACCCCTTTCGGGATTGCCGCCGCGCTCCGCGCCCGGCTGGCCTAAAGCCCGGTAACTGCAGAACACCCACAACACGACCGATGTTCGAACGATTTCACCAATATGCCGCGCCGCTGCACTTTCATCGGCTTTCACGCAAGTTAAGCCCCTGGTTGTTTGGCCTTAGCGCTGTGCTGTTTGTCGCCGGTCTCGTCGGCGGTCTCGTTCTCGCGCCGGCGGATTACCAGCAGGGCGAGAGTTTCCGCATTATCTACGTCCACGTGCCCAGCGCCTGGTTGTCCATGTTCTGCTACATGGTGATGGCGTCCGCCGGGGCGGCCGGCCTCATCTGGAAGGTCAAGATGGGCGACATCATGGCGCGGGCCAGCGCCCCGCTCGGCGCTTCATTCACCTTTCTGGCGCTCGCCACCGGCTCGCTGTGGGGCAAACCCATGTGGGGCACCTGGTGGGTGTGGGATGCGCGCCTGACGTCGGAACTTATTCTGCTGTTTCTGTATCTGGGGTATATCGCGCTCCAAAGCGCGATTGAAGACCGCCGGGCCGCCGCGCGGGCTGGCGCGGTGCTGGCCATCGTGGGCGTGGTCAACATCCCCATCATTCACTACTCGGTAGAGTGGTGGAGCACGCTGCATCAGGGCGCAACGGTGACCAAGTTCGACAAGCCTTCTATCGATGTTTCCATGCTGATTCCCTTGCTGCTGATGGCGCTGGCGTTTCAGGTGTTCTTCTTCGCCGCGCTGCTGGTACGCGCGCGCTGCGAAATCCTCGAGTTCGAGCAACATACGGCGTGGGTGCGGGACTACCTGCGGGGCGGGCGCAAAGTATGAAAACCTTCAGCGAATTTCTGGCGATGGGCGGCTATGCGAGCTATGTCTGGAGCGCCTACGGCCTTGCCCTCATTGTGCTGGGCTGGAATGCACTGGCGCCGGGACGGCGCGAACGGGCGCTGGAGCGCAAGCTCGCCGCCCGCCCTGAGCGCCGCTCCGCATGACCCCACGGCGTAAGCGAATGGTGGTCATCGGCCTGCTGGTGCTGGGCATGGGGCTCGCGACCACGCTCATCCTGCGGGCCTTCAATCAGAACCTCATGTACTTCTACAGCACCAGCGACGTGGTCGCCGGCAAGGCGCCAACCGCGCGCGATTTCCGCATCGGCGGGCTGGTGGTCAAAGGCAGCCTGCAACGCCTGCCGAACAGCCTCACGGTGCATTTCGTGCTGTCTGACCTCAAAAAAGAAGTCACCGTGACCTACACCGGCATCCTGCCGGACCTGTTCCGCGAAGGTCAGGGCATCGTCGCCAACGGCCAATTGGGCGCCGACGGCCTGTTCGTGGCGCGCGAAGTGCTGGCCAAGCACGACGAAAACTACATGCCGCCCGAAGTCGCGGCCTCCCTCAAACATCAACCCGACGCCACGCTCACAAGGTAAACCGCATGATTGCCGAACTTGGTTTGTTCCTGATGAGTCTCGCGCTGGCGCTGGCGTTGGTGCAGGTGGTGTTTCCGACGGTCGGACTCGTGACCAAACAAGCCCTCTGGCTCGGCTATGCGCGGCCCGCCGCGCAGGCCCAGTTTGCCTGCCTGCTGGGCGCGTTCCTCGCGCTCGTCCATGCCTTTCTCACCAACGATTTTTCCCTCGCCTACGTCGCCCAGAACTCCAACTCCGCCCTGCCCTGGATGTATCGGATGTCGGCGGTGTGGGGCGCGCACGAAGGGTCCATCCTGCTGTGGGCCACCATTCTCGCGGGTTGGACGTTTGCCGTGTCGCTGCGCGTGCATCGCCTGCCGGCCGACGTTGGCGCGGTGGTGCTGGCGGTGATGGGCGCGGTGAGCGTGGCGTTTCTGCTGTTCGTGCTCTTTACGTCTAACCCCTTTGCGCGTGGCTTGCCCTCGCCCAGCGACGGCGCGGATTTAAACCCGCTGTTGCAGGACCCGGGCCTCATCATTCATCCGCCCATGCTCTACATGGGCTATGTGGGCTTCTCGGTGCCCTTCGCGTTTGCGGTGGCGGCGCTGGTTTGTGGACGCTTGACGCCAGGCTGGGCGCGCTGGGCACGACCCTGGACGCTGACCGCCTGGACCTTCCTCACCGTCGGCATCGCGCTCGGCAGCTGGTGGGCCTACTACGAATTGGGGTGGGGCGGCTGGTGGTTCTGGGATCCGGTGGAGAACGCGTCCTTCATGCCCTGGTTGATGGGCACGGCGCTCATTCATTCGCTGTCGGTCACCGACAAACGAGGTACTTTTAAAAGCTGGACCGTGCTGCTCGCCATCGGCGCGTTCTCGCTGAGCCTGCTGGGCACTTTTCTGGTCCGCTCGGGCGTACTGACTTCAGTCCACGCCTTCGCCACCGACCCCGCGCGCGGCGTGTTCGTGCTGAGCATTCTGGGCGTGGCGGTGGGCGGCTCCCTGCTGCTCTACGCCTGGCGCGGCCCGAAAGTGCTGTCCGGCGGGACCTACTCCACGGTCTCGCGGGAAACCTTCCTGCTCGCCAATTCGCTCCTGCTCACGGTGTCGACCGCCACGATTCTGCTCGGCACGCTCTACCCGCTGCTGGTGGATGCGCTGGGGCTCGGCAAGATTTCGGTCGGCCCCCCGTATTTCAATCTGGTGTTCGGGCTCTTGATGGCGCCGCTCGCCATCGCGCTCGGCCTCGGCCAGTTTTCGCGCTGGCGGGAAGACCAGCTGCCACGCCTGTGGCGCGGGGCGCGCTACAGCGCCGGCGCGGCCTTAATCGTGGGTCTCGTCATCGGGATTCTGGTGGATGGACCACAACGCCTGACCGCCGCGGCCGGGCTTACCCTTGCGGGCTGGATTCTCTTCACCACCGCCATGGGCATCCGCGAACGCCTCATCGGCCGCGCCTCACTGAGCGCTGCGCTCGGCGCCCTTCCTCGCGCGTTTTACGGTCAATGTCTGGCGCATACCGGATTTGCGCTGGCGATTATCGGCGTTTGCCTCACCACCGCGCTGAGCA
Organism: Gammaproteobacteria bacterium; assembly: GCA_947450495.1. Lineage (GTDB taxonomy): Bacteria > Pseudomonadota > Gammaproteobacteria. Next base: position 1,135 of record CANFVX010000158.1, on the reverse strand, counting down.
CCGAACAGCACGCACGGATGGCGCCCGGGGACGCGGTGAGCCTCGGCGCTTATGAATTCCGTTTTGAGACGCTGAATCAGTTTCAGGGCCCCAACTATCAGGCCAGCGAGGCGCGTTTCACCGTATGGCACAACGGCCAGCAGGTGGATGAACTGCATCCCCAAAAGCGCATTTACACCGTGCGCAACCAGCCCATGACCGAAGCCGGGATCTCGCCCGGCCTGAGCGGCGACCTGTATGTCTCGCTGGGTGAACCGCTGGACGGTCAGGCCTGGAGCGTGCGGGTGAGTTTCAAGGCCTGGGTGCGCCTCGTTTGGCTGGGCGCGTTGTTGATGGCGGGCGGCGGCGTGCTCGCGCTTCGCGACCGTCGCTATCAGAGCGCCACCTCTGCTGCGGCCAGCGACGCCGCGCTGGCACAGGGCTAAGCCGATGCGTTTTCTGGTGCCCATCGCTATTTTTGTCGTGTTGGTAGTCGTGCTGGCGGTGGGCCTCAAACTCGACCCGCGTTACGTACCTTCCCCGCTCATTAACAAGGACGCGCCGACCTTTACGCTGGAAACGCTGGCGGATCCCAATACCACGCTCACCAAGCAAGATCTGCTGGGTCGGCCGGTGCTCATCAATGTCTGGGCCTCATGGTGCAGCGCCTGTCGCGTGGAGCATCCGGTGCTGCTCAGCATGGCCCAAAACGACAAGGTGGAAATCATCGGGCTCAATTACAAAGACACCCGCGAAGCCGGCAGCGAACTCCTGCAAGCCCACGGCAATCCCTATCGTCAGGTGCTGTTTGATCCACAGGGCAAGCTGGGACTGGACCTCGGCGTGTATGGCGTGCCGGAAACCTTCGTGCTGGACGCGAAAGGTGTGATTCGCTTCAAGCAGGTCGGGCCCATCACGCCGGAAGCCTGGCGCGATCAGATCAAGCCGCTGCTGGCCAAGCTCGCCGCGAGCCCGGCGCCATGAAACGGCTGCGCACCGCGCTCTTGCTGTGCGCGCTCGTCGGTGGCGCGCAGGCGGCCGACACACCGTTCCAGTTCGACCAGCCCGAGCAGGCCGCGCGCTATCAACATCTGACTGAAGAACTGCGCTGCCTCGTCTGCCAGAACCAGAATCTGGCCGACTCCCACGCCGATCT
>CANFVX010000157.1 GCA_947450495.1 Gammaproteobacteria bacterium | reverse complement strand
GCGGCCAAGGGCTACGACACCCACGACTTCACATTGCTCTACTACGGCGGCGCCGGCCCGGTGCACATGTACGGTTACGCCGAAGGCATCGAATTCGCCGACGTCATCACCATGCCCTGGGCGGCGGGCTTCTCCGCGTTCGGCGCGGCCTGCGCGGAATACATGCACCGCTACAGCCGCGGCCTGCGCACGCTCATTCCCAACAGCATGAGCGACGACGACCGCACCGTCATCGCCCAGCAAATCCGCAGCGCCTGGGCCGGTCTTGAAGCCGACGCGCGCATCGAAATGAAAAACGAAGGCGTGGATCCGGACAAAGTGACCTTCCGCTACGGCGTGGCCGCGCGCTACATCGGCCAGCTGGAAAGCTTCGATACCGCGCTGGAAAGCGGCGAGATGAACGGCCCGGCCGATCTGCAGCGCCTGATCGACGCGTTTGAAGTGATGTACACCAAGGTCTATCCGGACGGCGCCCGCTTCCCGGACGCCGGCTACTCCCTGACTGCCGTGCATCTGGAGGCCATCGCGCCGAAACCGCAGCCGGTGCTGGCCGAGTACCCGCTCTCCCCCGCAGAACCGGATGCCGAGGCCTACGTGGGTTCCCGCGAGGTCTATCACGCCAACCAGTGGACCACCTTCAAGGTCTACGAAATGGCAGGCCTGAAAGCCGGCAACGTGGTGCAGGGCCCGGCCATCATCCGCGACCCGATGACCACCGTGGTGGTCCCGCCACAACGCACCATGAGCTTCGACAAATACCGGATTCTGCACTACAAATGAAACTCGCAAGCTATACCCAGAACGACGGCGCGGTGCGTATTGGCCGCGTCGAAGGCGACACCCTTATCGACCTCTCGATCAGCGGCCTGCCGATGGACATGACGGCGCTGCTCGCCGCCGGCCCGGACGCCCTGCAGAAGGCGCGCACCGCCGGTGGTCCCGCCATTGCGCTGTCGGCGGTAACGCTGCTGGCGCCGGTGCCCCGGCCGTCCAAGATTCTCGCCATTGGTCTGAACTACAAAGACCATATCGAGGAAACCAAGCTCGCCACGCCGACCTTCCCGATGTTCTTCAACAAACAGAACACCGCCGCGAACGGGCCCTACGCGCCGATTCACATGCCGAAAGTCTCGGACAACCTCGACTACGAAGGGGAGCTGGGTTTCATCATCGGCAAGCGCTGCCGGCATGTGCCGCGCGAGCGGGCGCATGAAGTCATCGCCGGCTTCTGCGTGTGCAACGACGTCTCGGTGCGCGACTGGCAGATGAAGGCCCAGACCTTCACCATCGGTAAATCCTTCGACACCCACGCGCCCTTCGGCCCTTATCTGGTGACGCCGGATGAAGCCGGCGACCCGCACGCGATGGATCTTAAAACCTGGGTCAACGGCGAGCTCCGGCAGGATTCCAACACCCGTCATCTGGTGTTTGACTGCTATGAGCAAATCGCGACGCTGAGCGCCGCGTTCACGCTGGAACCGGGTGATCTGGTGCTGACCGGCACGCCGAGCGGCGTGGGCATCGGCTTCGATCCCAAGAAATTCCTGCACGTTGGCGATCGGGTCAAAATCCAGATCGGCAATCTTGGCTTCATCGAAAACGAAGTCATTGCCGAGCCCGCCAGCACCGTCCTTATCTAAGCTCTCGCCCGCGCAAGGAGTTCGCATGCACGCCTGGCAGTTCGACCACTACGGCCACTACAGTGAAAACCTGCACTGGGTGGAGCGCCCCACTCCAACGCCGGGCTTTGGCGAAGCGCTGGTGCGCACGCGCGCGGTGTCGCTCAATTTCCCGGACTTGCTGATCGTGCAGGGCATGTATCAGCACAAGGCGCCGCTGCCGGCGGTGCCGGGGGTGGAAGGCGTGGGCGTGGTGGAAGCCGTGGGACCCGGCAGCAAGTTCAAAGTGGGCGACCGCGCGGTGGGCTTCTGCCACGGCGGTGGCACGCTGGCGGACTGCTTCCTCGTGCACAACAACTCGGCCTGGACGGTGCCCGGACATGTGACCGACGAGCAGGCCGCCGCGCTGTCCGTGACCTACGGCACTTCGTATTTCGGCCTGCACCACCGCGCGCATCTGCAAGCCGGGGAAACCCTGCTGGTGCTGGGTGCGGCCGGCGGCGTCGGTCTGGCGGCCATCCAGTTGGGCAAATTGATGGGCGCGACGGTTATCGCCTGCGCCGGTGATGCGGCCAAGCTTGAGGTCTGCCGCCTGAACGGCGCCGACCATCTGGTGAACTACAAAGACGAAGACCTGATTGAGCGGGTGAAGGACATCACCGGCGGCGAAGGCGCCAACGTCATTTACGACCCCGTGGGCGGCGACTTCTTTGACAAGGTCAAACGCTGCGTGGCCTGGGACGGGCGGATTGTGATCATCGGCTTTGCCGCCGGCCGCATCCCCAGCATCGAAACCAACCGCATCCTGCTGAAGAACATGGCGGTGGTCGGGCTCGCGTGGGGACAATACCTCGACCGCGGCTCGCGGCTGCCGGAAGAGGCGCAGTTCCGCTTCTACGACATGCTCGCCAGACGCCAGATCGACCCCGTGATTTATCGCACCCTGCCCTTCGACCAGACGCATGAAGGCTTGCGGATCATCGAAAGCCGTGAGGTCTACGGCAAGGTCGTCATTACCCGCTGAATAATCGCCGCGAGGCGCCCTCAAGAGCGCCTCGGTTCAGAACCTAATGAGGGCAGACTGCGGTCGGCCCCGGAACTTGCCATGACCCGACGTTCCCACACCCCACGCGATCCCGACTTCGCCCGCCGCTGTCAGGAAAGCTGCGCCAGTCAGCCCGCGATGAGCCGCCTGTTCGGCGGCAAGATGGTCAGCATTGAGCCCGGTTACTGCGAGATCCACATCGCCACCCAGCCGGACTTCCTCCAGCAACTAGGCAACTTTCATGGCGGCATTGTGGGCGCGCTGGCGGATAGCGCGGCCGGTTACGCCGCCCTCTCGCTGCTGGAGCCTGGCCTGGAAGTGGTGACCGTCGAATACAAAATCAGCTTCCTCGCGCCGGCTTTTGGTGAGTATCTTGTCGGCCGGGGCGAAGTGCTGCGCTCGGGCCGTACGCTTCATTTCTGTTCGGCGGATATCTTCGCCGTGCAAAACGGCGTGGAAAAACCCGTCGCCCAGATGACCACCACCATGATGGCGGTGCCCGATCACAAAAAATAAATCCATGACAGGGGAGACCAGCGTGATTACCAACGAGTTCTACAGCCAGGCCAACCATGGCCCGTTTCAAACCTACGATCTGGGCAACTTCACGCTGGAAGACGGCGGCACCCTCCGCGGCTGCCAGCTGGCTTACGCCACCCACGGCAAACTGAACAAGAAGAAAGACAACGCCATTCTCATCCCCTCGTGGTTCTCGGGCACGAGCAAGATTTTTGAACAGGCCTACATCGGCGCCGGTCGGGCGCTGGATCCGGAGAAATACTTCATCATCTGCGTGAATCAAATCGGCAACGGGCTCTCGAGCTCGCCGCACAACACGGCCGGCCCCGGCGGCATGGGCGCGTTCCCCAAGGTGCGCATTGGCGACGACGTTCGCGCGCAACATCAGCTGGTGACCGAGCACTTCGGCATTGCGGAACTTGCGCTGGTGGTGGGCGGCTCGATGGGCGCCCAGCAGACTTACGAATGGGCCGTGCGCTATCCGCCGATGGTGAAACGCGCCGCCGCCATCTGCGGCACAGCCAAAAACACCGACCACGATTTCCTCTACACCCAGACCCTGATGGACGCGATTACCAGCGATCCGGGCTGGAACAAGGGCTACTACGCCTCCAACGCCGACGTACGCGAAGGCCTGCAACGCCACGGCCGTCTGTGGGGCGTGATGGGCTTTAGCACCGAGTTCTACAAACAGGAAGTGTGGCGCGGCTTAGGCTTCTCCTCCGTCGACGACATGCTGGTGAACTTCCTCGACTTCTATTTCACGGCGATGGATCCCAACTCCCTGCTGACGCAGGCCTGGAAGTGGCAGCGCGGCGACGTCAGCCGTCACACCGGCGGCGATCTCAAAAAGGCGCTGGGTCGCATCACCGCCAAAACCTTTGTGATGCCGATCGACGAAGACATGTTCTTCCCGCCGCGCGACTGCAAGGCCGAGCAGAAGATGATCAAGGGCAGCGAATTCCGTCTGCTGAAATCACCCTGCGGCCATCTGGTCGTGACCGGCATCGATCCCAACTTCCTGGCCCAGGTGGATGAACACCTGAAGGAACTGTTGGCGATCGCGGTCTAGGCCTGGCACCGGATCTTTGTGTCTTGTTGCGCGGGGCGTTGCGCTAACGCCCCGCTTCTCGCCTCATCAAGGAGCTTTCTCATGATCAAACTGGTGTATTGCCTGCGTAAGCGGGCCGACGTCCCGGCCGCCGAATTTCATCGTTACTGGCTGGAAAGCCACGGGCCGCTGGTGCGTGGATTCGCGCAAGCCATTGGCGCCCGCAAATACATTCAAAGTCACACCGTGCTGCCCGCGTTGAACGCCGCCTTTGCGGCCTCCCGCGATCTGGCGCCGGCCTACGACGGCATCACGGAAGTGTGGTGGGACGATGCCACCGCGCTCGAAGCCGGCATGGGCACCCCGGAAGGTCAGGAAGCCCACCGCCGCCTGAAAGAGGATGAGGCGAAGTTCATCGACTTCAGCCAGTCGCGGGTGTTCATGACCGAAGAACACGAGATTTTTAACTATCCCTGAAGTCCCGGCGTGCAAGGAGTGTAAGCATGGCGATCCGTCACACGATTGAAGGCGCAGAAGGTGTCGCGCTCGCGGTACGCGAGTTCGGTAACCCTGCCGGTATTCCGCTGGTGCTCATCCACGGCTGGACCCAAAGCCATCTGTGCTGGGTGAAACAGTACGAAAGCGCGTTGGCCGACGAATTCCGCATCATCGCGCCGGATTTACGGGGCCACGGTGACTCGGCCAAACCGGTGGGCGAGGCGCACTACACCAACTCCCGCTGCTGGGCAGACGATCTGGCCGCAGTCATCAACACGCTGGGACTCGAGCAGCCGGTGCTGGCCGGCTGGTCTTACGGAGCGCTGGTTTCCGGGCTTTATCTGCGCCACTACGGCGAAGCCGCGCTGGGGGGCATTAACTTTGTGGGCGCCGGCGTGCGCGTCGCCGTTGAGCACATTGGCACCCTGCTGGGCGCCGTGTTCGCCGAGGTGGTACCCAAGGTGAGTAGCGACGACCTCGGCGCCAACATCGAAGGGATCCGACTGTTTCTGCGCGCCTGCTTCACCGCGCCGATTTCGCGTGAAGACTGGGAAACCGTGCTGGCCTTCAATATCGCGGTGCCCGCCCATGTCCGCGCCGGTCTGCTGGCCGCGCCCGGCGACATCACGCCGGAGCTCGCCAAGCTCACCAAGCCCGTGCTGATGAGTCATGGTCTGGCCGATGAACTCACCCTGCCCGCGATGGGGCAACTGCTGCTGGACCATTGTCCGGTGGCCAAAGCCTCGTGGTATGAAGGCGTAGGACACGGGCCGTTCATCGAAAGCCCGCAGCGCTTCAACACCGAACTTGCCGAATTTGCCCGCAGCACGCGGGCCTGAACTGACGGAGTCATCACATGAGTAACCAGAAACCTGCGGAAGGCGGCCACGTCCACGGCCCCAACTGCAATCACGATCACGACCATCACCACCATCACGCCGAAACGCCCGCGCGCAATCCGATGCGCGACGTGGGCCGCAACGATCCATGCCCCTGCGGCAGCGGCACGAAATTTAAAAAATGCCACGGGGCGAATGCCTGATATCCGCGCACCGCGGCAGGGAGCAAACGAACATGATCGACCGGCATCGAGTGGGACAAATCGAAATCACCCGCATCGTTGAACTCAACGAGCCCTTTCTCACGCCGGAAAAAATGTTTGCCGAGGCCACCCCGGAAGCGGTCGCACCGCATCTTGAATGGCTGCTCCCCAACGGCATGTGTCCCGACAGCGGGCGGCTCATTCTGCCCATTCAGACCTATCTCATTCGCACCCCGCACCATGTCGCACTCGTCGATACCTGCATCGGCAATCACAAATCCATGGCCGGTTTCAAACGCTGGGCGGGACGTGATGACCAACAGTGGCTGGCGCAACTCGCGGCCGCCGGGGTGCAACCGGAAGACGTGGACTTCGTGTTCTGCACGCATCTCCATCTCGATCATTGCGGCTGGAATACCCGACTCGTTGACTGTCGCTGGGTGCCCACATTTCCTAACGCACGCTATTTATTCGCGAAAGACGAATACGCCTACGCCGAACGCCGCGCCCGCGAAGAAGCCGACCCCGTATTTGCCGAGAACGTTTTGCCCGTCATGGAAGCAGGCTGTGGCGAACTGGTGGCGGCAGATTTTGTGCTGAATGAGCACCTGTATTTTGAATCGACGCCCGGCCACACGCCGGGCCACGTGGCGGTGCACTTGCAGTCGGCCGATCACCATGGCGTGGTCACCGGCGATCTGATTCACAGCCCGCTGCAATGCCATCACCCCGAGTGGAATTTTCTGTACGACGAAATTCCCGAACTTGCCCAGCGCACGCGACGCGCATTTCTGGAACGTCACGCCGATGCCGGCACGCTGGTTCTGGCGTCGCATTTTCCCAGCCCTTCGGTCGGTCACTTCCTCCGACACGGCAACGCTTTCCGCTATCGCTACGTGACAGACTGAGGCGCGAATCCTCAGCCCGAACAATGCTGCATTGCGAATTTTTTGGCCCGCAGAATCAATTTTGATTTCCCGCAAATTGGCCGGAAAAAATAAGTGGCGCGATTGTCAAGTTCAGTTATTATGCGACCGACTACTAGCTAGACGATGCCAGCTTGACCGACCGTTCGCCCTTCCGCTTTCGCCCCTCACGGTTCAACGCTCCGCGCGACATCTGCTTATCGAATTCCATGATTTGTACCGCTTGGCGGTACATCGGCAAAGGGAAATTTGTGCCGTCGGTTTCCCTTCGACGTAGGCTTGACGACGCACGTCAATCAGAGAGCAGATGATGAATATTTATGTAGGTAATTTGGCTTACGGCGTCACCGACGCTGACCTTTCCCAGGCGTTCAGCGCTTTCGGCACGGTAGCCAACGCGTCCGTAATTAAGGACAAGTTCTCGGGCCAGTCGAAGGGTTTCGGTTTCGTTGAGATGCCGAATAACGCCGAAGGTAACGAGGCCATCAAGAACCTGAATGAAAAGCCCCTCAAGGGCCGCAACATGCGGGTGAACGAGGCCAAGCCTCGTGAAGACCGTCCGGCTCGTCCGCCGCGTCGGCCGGCCTACTGAGTTCGGCAACCGAATTCGGACTCGCACCGGAGGTTAACGCCTCCGGTGCCCTCTTAAAGCTCTCAGCTGAATCCCCTGTCGGGCGCCCCCGGCGTCGCGATTGTGTCATTGGTGCCTTTCTCTATGGCGCCGCCGCATTTTTCCTTCCCGCTTTTTGCTAGAGTCCCCGCCCATGCAGTCGGCTCGTAATCTTTTCAGCTATCGCAAACATTGGGCGGCCCGTCTGGGTCCGGCGCCTTTTTTGCCCATGTCGCGCGAGGAAATGACCGATCTGGGCTGGGATGCCTGCGACGTCATCATCGTGACCGGTGACGCTTACGTTGATCACCCCAGCTTTGGCATGGCGATCGTCGGCCGCATGCTGGAAGCACAGGGCTTTCGGGTTGGCATCATTGCCCAGCCCGACTGGCAAAGCGCAGAGCCCTTCGCCGCGCTCGGCGAACCGCGACTCTTCTTCGGAATCACTGCCGGCAACATGGATT
>CANFVX010000156.1 GCA_947450495.1 Gammaproteobacteria bacterium | reverse complement strand
GGGGACCAAGTGCAAGCGCGGTCAGCACTCGCTGGTTCAGGGCACTCGGCTGCGCGCCTCCGCTTTTGCCGTGTGGCGCGCCGCCCACTAAGCGTTACCGAGATGCAAGCCAGACGCGCTGGTCGCGCGCTCGACCTGATCACCCGTCATACCGAACCGACGCTGACGGCCGGCATAGCTTTCCAGCGCGCGCGTGAACTCGGGAACATCAAAATCCGGCCAGAGGCAATCGGTGAAATAAAGCTCCGTGTAGGCAAGCTGCCAGAGCAAGTAATTGCTGACACGGCGCTCGCCGCCCGACCGAATGAATAAGTCAGGCTCCGGCAGGTCGGCGAGGCACAAGTGTTGGGCCAACATTTCGGAGGTGATGTCGGCGGGTTGAAGGCGCCCTGCCGCGACAGCCATCGCCAGTTGGCGGGCGGCCTCAGTGAGGTCCCATTGGCCGCCATAGTTGGCGGCAATCGTGAGTTGCAGTCGGGTGTTGTCTCGGGTGAGATGTTCTGCGTCGAGGATCGCATCCTGCAGCTTGGCCGAGAACGCCGTCCGCTCACCAATGACCCGCAAACGCACGCCGTTGTCGTGCAGGCGCCGCATCTCTCCGCGCAACGCGCGGATAAAGAGATCCATCAGGAGACGAACTTCGGTTGGCGGGCGGCGCCAGTTTTCACTGCTGAAAGCGAAAATGGTTAAACACTCGATGCCCGTCTCGACACAATGCCGGACCATGGCGCGGACGTTTTCCACCCCCGCGCGGTGGCCTGCAATGCGCGGCTGACGGCGCTGTTTCGCCCAACGTCCGTTGCCATCCATGATGACCGCAACGTGGCGAGGAAGTGCGGTGGTCATCTGCTGACCCCGATTAAATCGAGAGCACTTCCTGTTCTTTCACCGCCAGCACCTCATCTACTTTTTTGATGTGGGCGTCGGTGGTTTTCTGGATGTCTTCTTCGCCTTTTCTGGCTTCATCCTCGGAAATTTCCTTTTCCTTGAGCAATTCCTTGATGTCGCTCATCGCATCCCGGCGAATGTTTCGAATGGCAACTTTGGTTTGTTCCGCTTCGCCCTTGATGATCTTCACCAAGCCCCGCCGGCGTTCTTCGTTAAGCGGGGGAAGCGGCAGACGGATCACGGTACCGGCCGTGTTGGGATTGAGGCCGAGGTCCGACTCCATGATGGCGCGCTCGATCGCCTGCACCATCTGTCGATCCCAGGCGGTAACCACCAAGGTCCGCGAGTCTTCAACGGTGACGTTCGCGGCCCGCGGAATCGCTGTCTGGGTGCCGTAGTAATCCACCGTGATGTGGTCGAGAAGACTCGGATGAGCACGTCCAGTTCGCACCTTTTGAAGGTCCACTCTGAATGACTCAATGGACTTGCCCATGCGACCAGCCGCATCGGCGATGATTTCTTGCAGCATGTTTAGCCTCTTGTGGTGACCAGAGTCCCTACGCTCTCGCCGAGCGCTGCGCGCACGAAGGCGCCAGATGGGGTCATATTGACCACGCGCAGCGGCATTTGATTATCGCGGCACAGTACCACTGCGGTCGCGTCCATCACCGCCAGTTTGCGGTCCAACACGTCATCGTAGTCGAGTTCGTCATAGCGCACGGCACTAGGGTCGCGCGCCGGATCGGCGTTGTAGACGCCGTCAACCTTGGTCGCTTTGATCATGAGTTGGGCGCCGATTTCGATCGCCCTCAGGCTGGCAGCCGAATCGGTGGTGAAAAACGGATTGCCGGTGCCGGCAGCGAGAATTACCACCCGCCCCTTCTCTAGGTGTCGAATGGCTCTTCTGCGGATGTAATCTTCGCAAACCGCGTTGATTTTAAGCGCCGACATCACGCGCGCGAACAGGCCTTCGCGCTCCAAAGCGTCCTGAATGGCGAGCGCGTTAATGACCGTCGCCAGCATCCCCATGTGATCAGCCGATACCCGGTCCATTCCCTTAGCCGCCAGACCGGCCCCACGGAAGATGTTGCCGCCGCCGATGACGATCGCGACCTCAACCCCAACCTGAATCAGGTCGCGGATATCACTGGCGACCTGCCGCAGGACGGCGGGATCAATCCCGTAATCTTCATCACCGAGCAGCGCTTCGCCGCTTAATTTGATCAGAACTCGTTTGTACTTCAGCGCTGCCTCGCCAGTAGTCGTCACGTTAACTTGCTCCTGCGGCCGCCGCAGCCTGTAGGCTGCGGGTCCTTGGTCGTTGGCGTGGCCTCAATCAGGCGCCGCGCGCCTGGGCGGCAACCTCTTCGGCGAAATTCACTTCTTTCTTCTCAATGCCCTCACCTACTTCGTAGCGGATGAAGCTCCGGACGATGCCGTCCTTGCCGAGCAACTTGCCGACAGTGGTATCCGGGTCTTTCACGAAGGGCTGCCCGAGCAGGGTAATGCCACCGACGAACTTGCGAATCTGCCCGCCGATCATTTTTTCGATGATATCTGCCGGCTTGCCGCTAGTGGCGGCCTGAGCCAGAAAAATCTCACGCTCTTTTTCGATCAGCGCAGCTGGTACATCACTCTCGGCGATACACACCGGGTTGCTGGCGGCGATGTGCATGGCAAGGTCTTTCGCGACATCAGCAGAGGCCCCTTCCAATTCAACCAACACACCGATGCGCTTGCCGTGCCGATAGGCACCAACGACGCCAACGGTTGTGGCGCGAATTTCAAATCGGCGAATGGAGATGTTCTCGCCAATTTTAAGGATGAGCTGCTGACGGGCGGTTTCAACCGATTCCGTGCCGCCGTCCAGCATTACGGCGCCGAGGGCGTCGAGGTCCGTCGGGCGGGTGCTGAGTACGGTGCGTGCCACCGCTTGAGCGAAAGCGATGAAGTTGTCGTCGTTCGCGGAGAAGTCGGTCTCGGAATTGACTTCCACCAAGGCTGCAACGCCGGCGCTTTCGGCGATGACGACTGAACCCTCGGCCGCAATTCGGCCCGCTTTCTTGGCGGCTTTCGCAGCGCCCGACTTTCGCAGGTGCTCTAACGCCGCTTCGATGTCACCTTCGGTGGCTACCAAGGCATTTTTGCATTCCATCATCCCGGCGCCTGACCGCTCGCGCAGTTCCTTTACCGCCGCTGCACTAATTTGCATAGGTCTTCTCTCCAAAAGATTTCGGGGCCCGTCTCAGGCCCCGGCAAGATCGCAAAATTATTCGGCGCCTTCGGCCGCCGGAGCGGCGTCATCTGCACGTACAGGCTTACGGCGCGGCGCGCCGGCGCCTTTGCGAGCCGGGCGATCGCCCTCGCCCTGTACCGGTGCGCCACTGGCATCAAGTTCTACAAAGTCGTCGGCCATGGCACCGGTGGTGATGGTCGCGCGCGCATCAAGTACCGCATCCGCAGCGCCCTTGGTGTAGAGATTGATAGCACTGAGGGCGTCGTCGTTGCCCGGAATGACGTAGGCCACGTCGTCCGGCTTGCTGTTGGTATCGACCACTGCGATAACCGGACTCTTCAATTTCGCCGCTTCAGCAATCGCAATTTTCTCGAAGCCCACGTCGATGATGAAGATGGCATCCGGCAAGCGCTCCATGTCTTTAATACCGGCCAGACCGTGGTGGAGTTTGTCGTACTCGCGGCGCAGTTGCAGACCTTCACGCTTGGAAACGCGATCCAGACCACCGTTACTGATCGTGTCCTCAAGTTCCTTCAGTCGCTTGATGGACTGCTTCACCGTCTTGAAGTTGGTGAGCATGCCGCCGAGCCAGCGGCGATTAACGTAGGGCATACCACAGCGTTGGGCTTCACGTTCGACGGCATCCTGCGCGGAGCGCTTGGTGCCGACAAACAGGATTTTGCCGTTGCGGGAAGCCAGACGACCCATGAAATTCATGGCGTCGTTGAAAAGCGGAAGGGTCTGTTCGAGATTGATGATGTGGATCTTGTTGCGCTCGCCGAAGATGTACGGCGCCATCTTGGGATGCCAGAACCGGGTTTGATGTCCGAAATGCACGCCAGCCTCAAGCATCTGGCGCATGGATACGTCTGCCATGGGAAACTCCTGTGCGGGTTTTTCCTCCACGCGCCCCGCTTGGCCGATCCGCATGAGGCGGACACCCGGGCGACGGTTGATGGCGCGTGTGTGGAGTGTTGAAGTCGAGTATTGTTCGTTGCCCGAAGGGCGCGCGCTTTATACCATGGAACCTCAGATGCAACAACGAGTTGGACCACATTCCTGATGCCCGTCACGTTCAAGACCCCAGACGAAATCGAAAAGATGCGGCTAGCCTGCAGGCTCGCTGCAGAAGTCCTCGAAATGATCGAGCCCTACGTGGTGCCCGGTGTCTCGACGGATGAGCTCGACCGCCTCTGTCACGACTACATCGTGCATCAGCAACAGGCCATTCCGGCGCCGCTCAATTATCACGGCTTTCCGAAATCTATTTGCACTTCCATCAATCATGTCGTGTGTCACGGCATTCCGGGCGACCGCCGACTGAAGGATGGTGATTGCGTCAACGTCGATATCACAGTCATAAAGGACGGCTATCACGGCGACACCAGCAAGATGTTCCACGTCGGTGAGCCAACGGTAAAAGCACAGCGACTGGCCGCCACCGCCTACGAGTGCCTGTTGCTGGGCATCGCCATGGTGCGGCCCGGCGTTCGCCTTGGCGACATCGGCTGGTCGATCCAGCAACACGCCGAGGCCCGCAATTACTCGGTGGTGCGCGAATATTGCGGCCATGGCATTGGGATTAACTTCCATGAAGATCCGCAAGTGCTCCATTACGGCCAGCGCAACACGGGGTATGTCCTGCAGGCAGGAATGACCTTCACCATCGAACCGATGATTAATGCCGGTAAGCGCGACGTAAAACTCCTGCCTGACGGCTGGACGGTCGTCACCAGAGACCGCAGTCTCTCAGCCCAATGGGAGCACACCATTTTGGTGACCCCCGACGGCCACGAGGTCCTTACCGCCCGTCGCGAAGAGAGTTTTGCGCCCCTTACCAATGAATCCATTAGTCAATCTGCCTGAGGAAACACTCGAGCAGGCGATCGATTTCGACGCACTCGAGGCCGCTTTCAGCGCCGAACGGCCGGCTGCCGCCGGCTGCCGGGCCGTGCTGGCGCAGGCAAACGAGCGCCTGAAGCATCGCTTTTTCGGCGGCGCGCCGGTGGTGGAAATCGTCCGCCTGCGGGCAGCGATCATCGATGAAGTCATGGTCCGCGCCTGGCGACGCTGGGGGCTCGATGGGACTGCGCACGCCCTGCTGGCGGTTGGTGGCTACGGGCGCGCGGAGCTCCTGCCCTATTCAGACGTCGACATCTGCATCCTGCTGGGTGGCGAACTGGAGGAAGAGACCCAACGCAAAATCGAGGGTCTGGTCACTTTCCTATGGGACATCAATCTGGAAGTGGGCCATAGCGTACGAACCATTGCAGAATGCGTGACGGCCGCTGCCGGCGATATCACCATCATGACCAATCTGATGGAGGCCCGTCTGATCGCCGGTCCGCAGCCGCTGGCGGCGGCACTCCAAGCCGCGACCGCGCCGGCCATCATCTGGCCGGTGGACCAATTCTTCATGGCCAAGATGGGCGAGCAGCAGCAGCGTCATCAGCGCTTCAACGATGCTTTCCAGCAACTGGAGCCGAACATCAAGGAAAGCCCGGGCGGGCTGCGGGATATTCAAAGCATTGCCTGGGTCGCCAATCGCCATTTCAAAACCGCCGGCTTGCACGGTCTTAACGACCACGGCTTTCTGACCACCGACGAATATCGCGCCCTGGTCCGTGGACGCAACCATTTGTGGCGCATCCGGTGTGCCTTGCATTTCATGGCCGGCCGCCGCGAAGACCGGCTCTTGTTTGAGTATCAGCGGCGGGTGTCCGAAGTCTTCGGCTTTGTCGATGAATCCCACAATCGGGCGGTCGAACAGTTCATGCGCGGGTTTTATCGCACCGTGCGCGAACTCGGCCGACTGAATGAAATGCTCCTGAGCCTCTTTCAGGAAGCCATCATCCAGCGTGACCGGGAAGTCCGGGCCTCCCCGCTCAATCGGCGTTTCCAGCTTCGCGGCACCTACATTGAGGTCGTCAACGAGCAGGTCTTCAAGCGAATGCCGCACGCGATGCTGGAGATGTTCCTGCTCATCCAGCGCAATCCGTGGATCAAAGGCGTACGGGCCAGCACCATTCGCCTGATTCGCGAGAATTTGCCGCTGATCGACGAGAAACTGCGGCGAGATATCAGGGCGCGCAGCCTGTTCATGGAAATTATTCGGCAGCCGCGGCGCATCGGCCACGAACTGATGCGGATGCATCGCTACGGCGTGCTGTCGGCCTACTTGCCAGAGTTCGCGCGCATTGAAGGCCTGATGCAGTTTGACCTCTTCCATGTGTACACCGTGGACGAGCATCTGCTGTTTGTGGTGCAGACCATGCGCCGCTTCTCCTATCCGCTAACCGATGAAGATCAGCCGCCGCTAGTGCGTCAGGCCATTGAGAAAATCCCCAAGCTCGAACTGCTCTATATCGCGGGTCTTTACCACGATGTGGGCAAAGGAAGCGGCCGCGACCATAGCGAACTCGGTGGCGAAGAGGCGTCTGCGTTCTGTCGCGCCCACGGACTAAGCCAGTACGACAGTAATCTGGTGACCTGGCTGGTCAACAACCATCTGGTGATGTCTTCAACCTCGCAGCGTCAGGATATTTTCGACCCCGAAGTACAGCAGGCGTTCGCCAAAATGGTCGGCAATGAAACCCGGCTCGATTACCTCTTTCTGCTGACAATCGCCGACATCCGTGGCACCAATCCGCAACTCTGGACCAGCTGGAAACGATCGCTCATTTTCGAACTGTATCTTGGCACCCGACGCGTGTTCCGCAGCGGCGTGGATGCTGGCATCGAACGCGCTGAGCGCATTGCGCAAACCCGGCAAGATGCCAGCAAACTGCTGAACGACGATGAGTGCCCAGAGCATACGGTTGCGCTGCTTTGGAGCACGCTTGAGGACGAATACTTTCTGCGTCATCGGCCCGTGGAACTCGCCTGGCACACGTCGACCATTCTGGGCGCCGACTCGGATGACCTGCCGGTGGTCGCCTTGCGCAATTTTGAGAATTTGGGCGGCACGTCAATCTTCATCCACGCGGCGGACGTCGACTATCTGTTCGCGATTGTTGCCGCCACCCTCGATCGGCTGCGTCTCGACGTCCTCGATGCCCGCATCATTACCTCTAAAGCGGGCTACGCGCTGGACACGTTCATCGTGCAAGACGCGGAAAGCCGCAGCGTGGTGACCGACCCGCAGCGCATCCACGATATCCAGAGCAGGCTCCGCTCGGCGCTTCGTTCGGGTGAAATTCCCGCAGCCCGCGTCGCGCCTTCGGTCAACAAGCGCTTACGCAATTTCAGTTTGCCCGCATCGGTCAATTTCAGCTCCGATGCCACGCATAACCGCACGGTGATGGAAGTCATCGCGACCGACCGGCCGGGCTTTCTGGCCCTGGTGGGTAGCGCCATGCAACATCAGGGGATCCGGTTGCACGATGCGCGAATCGGCACCATCGGCGAGCGTGCAGAAGACTTCTTCCACATCACGGATTTCGACA
The DNA here is from genome assembly GCA_947450495.1 of Gammaproteobacteria bacterium. Lineage (GTDB taxonomy): Bacteria > Pseudomonadota > Gammaproteobacteria. The sequence goes on along the minus strand of CANFVX010000156.1, from coordinate 229 downwards.
ACCAACCCTTGCAAGACGAGGCGCGACAGGCAGCGTTGCGTCAGGAAATCCTGACCGCTCTCGATGTTTGACCGTGTCCCTGCTCCGCAGTCAGAGCGAGAACTTCTGAGCCGCGCGCAGGCGCTGGCAGGTCTCTCACTTGGGGAACTCGCCGCGCGCCACTCGCTGCCGGTGCCCGCCGAAGCTCGACGAGGCAAAGGTTTCGCCGGCGCCCTGCTGGAATTTGCGC
>CANFVX010000155.1 GCA_947450495.1 Gammaproteobacteria bacterium | reverse complement strand
TCCGGACGTTAACCCCTTTCGAGCTGCCCCAGACGCCGATGCGGAGTTCATCTGCATTGAGAATCCCCGTGGCCTGGGTGAAGAAGGCCCCACCAGCATGGATGGTGTCGATCTGCGCGGCGTTGATTGGCGCGGCAACCACGAGGTCGGTGCCGAACAGCGAGAGCGCCTTGATCTGATCTGCGCGGGGCGCGCCCGTCGGTACCAGATCGAGCTGCCCGTAGATGCTGACGGGGCCCGTGGGGTTAGCTGTCGGCCTAATCGGCACGCCAATGCCGCCCGAGCTTCCCGATGAACCGCCGGCGGAGGCTTCGTAATTACCGGCCAGGCGTACGGCGACATCCAGTCCTCGAACGCTCACCGGCCCAGCGGTGCTGACGCCGTCGCGCGCACTCATCTGGAGGAAGGCGCCATGCTGGATTGTGCTGAACGGCGTGCCCGTGTCGGTCCCGGTCTGATTGAGCTGGCTGCTGCCCCTGAGACTGATGCGGCCGGCGGCATTCGCCACGTTGACCGTCACCAAGCTGCCCGCTGTGGCGTTGAGTCCGCCGCTGAGATCGACCGCACCGGAGGGCGAGCTCCCAAGTGCGGGGTCTATCCCGTTCGCGATATCCACCGTGGCGGTGCCGATCGGCGCATCAGTACTCGCCCCGGCGCCGCTACCGCCCGTCGCGCTGATGGCGCCCGCGACAAAAATCCCTTTGGCAGCGTTCAGGGTTACCGACGCCGCCCCGTAATTCACCGAATTGGCGTTCGCGGTGACGCCGCCAAGAATGCGAATCCGACCCGCTTCTGCGATGAGGTTCGCACTGCTACCGAACAGCGTGTTTTGCACACCAAAGTCGCCACCAATCTCGATATCGTCGCCAGCATGGAGTTCTAGCGAACCCACTGCGGCAACGGATTTAATTTTGATCCCGCCGGTGACAGACCCGGCCGAGGCGGTGAAATTGCCGCCGACGTTGATAGCCACTTTGCTGAGGTCGATCACGCCGCCAGCGTTGCGCGCCACCGTTGGCGGGGTCGACCCTATGAAGGCGCCGGCGCCCAGGGATGAGCCATAGCTCGTTGCGACCATCCCGGTTCTAAGGGTGAGGTCACCAACCCGCAAACCAGGCGAGAATCCCGGCGCGTTAATCGCGGTCAGCGCGGAGTCGGCTTCAATCTTGTCAGCGGCCACCAGCAGCACATCCACGCCCGCATTCAGTTGGGATTCGAGATAACCGCTGCCGATCCGAACCGCGCTGGCCGAAGAACTCACCCCGCCGTAACTTGCCGCATAAATTTGCAGTCGGCTGGGGTCGATGAGGAGTTGCCCGCCCTGGCCCAACTGCAAAGCGTCGCCCGCAACCTGCATGCCGCCGTGGTGCGCGCTGACTTCAACGAAGCCACCTTTGCCGCCGCTCGCACCACCGCGTGTTGAGACTGTGCTACCGCCGGCGATGCGGAGATTGCCGTCGGCGATCAGGCGCACTGAACCGCCCTTGCCCGACTGCTGACCTTCGGCCGAGGCTTTGGCGCCGGCTTCCAGCACTACGTCCTCATTGGAGGTGACCAGCACCGCGCCACCCTGCGGACCGCTGGCGTCCAGCGTGCCGCTGTTCACCACGCTGCCACCGTTACCGCGCAGCACGATGCTGCCTTCCTGCTCGTCGATGCCTTTGGCCTGGACGAGACCCGAGTTGTTCACGGCCGTCGCGACCAGCCCTTCGGCGACCTTGGCGGTCATCAATACCCGACCGCCATCGGCCAGAATGGCGCCGGTATTCTCGACTCCGGCCTGTTGCGCGAGGGTCTTGAGATCGACTGCAAAATTTACGAGCCCGGAATCGTCAAGCTGCAGAGAAATCTTGCTGCCAGCGGCCAGCGCCACAGTGCCGAGACGGGCCTCAATCAGGCCTTCATTGGCGACGCGGTCGCCGAGCAGCATCACGAACTGACTCGCGTTGAGCTCACCGCTGTTGCTGACCGTGCCATCGGGCGCACCGGCCTGTCGGCTGAACACATAGCGGCCGGCCATGAAGTCGTCGTCGTTGATATCGAGCGTGCTGGCAGCGAAGCCCGCGGTTTCCACCTTAGCCCCGGCGCCAAAATAAACGCCCTGCGGGTTGACCAGAAACACCCGTCCGTTGGCATCGATACGCCCCAGAATCTGCGATTCCTGCCCCCCGACGACCCGGTTAAGGATGCTGGACGTGTTACCGGGCTGAACGAAATGCACGTATTCGTTGCCACCCACCGAAAACGAATTCCAGTTCACGACAGCCTTGTCGCTGCCCTGGGTAACTTGGGTGGTCGTCGCATTGGGCCGCGTGACGTTCACGTTGCCTTTGACGACCTGCTCGCCCAGCGGACCTGCCACCGCAACGCCGGGCAGCAAGGCCAGTGAACTCCAACGCATCAGTGGCCATGCGGTGGCGCGGATAGCCGCGATGAGCGGTCTGAGAACAGGGCGATTGGGGGTACTCATGGGTACTTACCTCGAGCTCCTCGCGGAGCCGCTATTCGGATATTGAGCTGATGGTACGCCCGTTGGGTGCTCGCAACTGTGAAGTGTTTCACGCTTACCCGCCGATTTTTGCAGCGCTCAGAACTGTGCGTTGAAGGACGTCCAGAAGCGCATGCCCTGGTCACGGTCGGACGGTTCGTACTGTCCGATGGGATGCGCCATCATCACGTCGATGCTGAGGTGCCCGAGCACCACCGCGCTATAACCGATGCCGGCACCGGTGAGGTCATCCGAGGAACGCAGCCCGCGCAGCGTGCTGTGGGTGCGGAACACGGTGCCGGAATCAATGAAGGCTTTCACTTTCTGGTCGGCGATGCCGGGCAAGGCCATCACCGGATACTGGAGTTCGGCGCTCATAAAGTAGCCTTCGTCGCCGCCGACTTCAGACGCCGGGTAGGCGCGGACACTGTTGGGGCCACCGATGCGGAACTGGTCCAGGTCAACCAAAGGGTCGGCTGACATGGCGGCGGTAAACCGCGCGAAAAGCGCCAGCTTCTGCCACAGATAACGGTAGTGGCTGAAATCCAGCTGGACTTTGGCGGCTTCGGTGTTGTTTTGCGGGACGTAGCCACCGGCGGCATTCTTGATGAGCGGCGAGCCCTGAAAGTTGGTCGACAGCAAGGCGCCGGCGGTGCTCAGGCTCTGGTCGGGCGCCTGATAGTTGAACAGCGCGGTGAACTGGGCCACGCCCAGATGGGCGTTGGTGACGTCACCGCTGGTCAATTCATTCTGGGTGGAATAGGTGCGGTCGAAACCCGCCCCCACAAACAAGCTCTTGCTCCGCGAGCGCAACACCGGGTGCAGGAAGTTCACGCCGTAGTTCTCGCCTTCGCCTTCGATGTCCAGCTTGGAGAGATTCCCCCCCAGCAGGCCGGTATCCACGCGGTAACCGTAGCGGGAGTAATAGACATTCGCGCGGGTGGCCCACGGCGTGACCGGCATGCTGTAGGCCATGCGGCCGTAGTGCAGAAGATTGCCTTCGGCGTAGAGGCCGGTGAAATCGAAACGGTCGCCTACGCCCAGCAGTCCGTTCAAGGCAGCATCGGCCTGAACCCGCCACTCGCCGATGCTCTCACGACCGTAGTTATTGAGCTGGAGGCCGCCTTCGTAGTTTTTCTCCTGGGTCTGCACCACCAGATTGGAAGTGCCGAAATCATCGCCAGGTTGCATCACCGCCCGCGCCGATAGCCCGGGGAGATCGTTGAGCAGCAGCATCTGGTGTTCCAGCGGCACGCTACGCACCACTTCGCCGGGTTTGATTTCGCCCAACTGCCAAGCCAGAAAGCCGGGCCGGTAGTGCTTGTTACCCTCTACCAGGGTCTTGCCAAGCTTGCCCTCGATAATCTCCAGCCGAATCACCCCGGAGGCAATTTTTTGCTCCGGCACAAAAGCGGTCGCGAGCGAGTAGCCACGCGTACGGTAGAAGTGGGTGACCTTGTCGGCAACGTCGTAGATTTCCAGCAAGCTCAGTTCTTTGCCTTCATCTCCCGCCACGACTTGATGCAGTTCATCGGCCGGAATGGCGCTGGCGCCATTGAACTCAAAACGCAGAATCTTGACCTTGCGTCCGCCGGCCGGCACAGCCGGGGCAGGAACCACCGCAGGTGGCAGGGGGCTGGAAACGGCAGCGGGCGGCGCTGTGAGGGGCTTTCGGAGTTGATCCTGAATGGCGCCGGGCGTCGGTATCGCCTGCGCGAACGCCAGAGCTGGCAGAAGTAACGTGCCGAAAGACAGCAAGGAGGTGCGTCTGGCTAGTAGGGTCACAGGTGGGTTCCATCCAAGGTTTGAGCCAGTGTAGCGCTATAAATTGCACAGCCGCAATCGCGAGACCTGTTCAATTTCTCGCGTTTTTTACAATAACGGGAGCGCCAGACGCTCCCGCATCCGCTGCACCAGTGCGGCCTCGCTCCCCCCCGCGTAGCGGGCGGCAAACGATTCAGCCGCACGGCGGAAGTTTCGTTGCAAGAGGACAGCCCGGAGTTTGGCGGCGAGATCGCCCGGGCGACGCATGGGCGCTGATAGCCCGGCGCCGAGTAGCTCCAGCCTGCGGGCAATAAGGTACTTCTCCATCGTGAAGGGCACCGCTAGTTGAGGCTTCCCCGCCAGCAGGAAGCCCGCCAGCGAATTGGGATTGCCGTTCGTAATCGCCATCTCGCATTCGGCAGCGGCCTGCACTAAATCAACGGGCTCCGGCGCCAGATGAACGTTCAAGCCGGGAATCGCCGGCAGCGCATCGGCGTGCAAACCCGGCGCGTACAGGCACAGGCTGAGGCCGAGTGCGGCACTGGCGGCCAAAATGTCGGGCAACAAGACTGAGGGCTCGAGATAGGCAAAAACGCGGGGGCCAGTTCCAGGCCACATCGGCGGAATACCGAAGCCGGGCACCGACCACACCCCCAAAAACTCGGTATCCGGGCGATCCAACACCGGATCAAGTTCGGCAAACAGCAACAGAAAAGTCTCCGCCGCCACCACTGCTTCAGAGACGGTGCGAAACGGCCGGCCTTCGAGCGCCGTCGCCGCAGTGTTTATCACCCCGAGAAGTCTGGCTTCATTCGCCTCCAGTCGCGCGCGATCGTTGGCGAGCCAATAGTGATAGGCGGGCAAGGGTGAAATCGGGGGCGGGGTGTAAAAGCCGGACCCTATCGCGACTACCCGGGTCCCCGACAACTTGCAGGCCACCACCACGCTCGGGCTGTAGTCCGCGATGACCACGTCTGGCTTCAGTTGCGCCAATACCGACAACCAGTGCTGGAAGCGCTGCTGGACAGCGGCCGCATCAGCAAATCCGCTGTTCCAGATGACTTCCGGATAGCTGTTGGACTGAGCAATCTGGTATTCGGAAGGCGTGTAGCCACGCGGCGCGGGCGCGAGTTCCAGCGCAATGCCAGAGAACACACGGCGCGCCTTCTCGAGATCGCAAGCGTGAAAGTGCAGGCGGTGCCCGTCGGCCAGCAGTTGCTGAATCAAACCGCGGTGACGCACCAGATGACCGATGCCGCCCCCAAGCTCCCAGGTAAACAATACGGTGGCCATGATCAGCGGCGTCCTGTCATGCGGCCAGCGAGGCTTATACAATGAGCCGGTGTTTTCACTGGCAGTACGCTCCTGATGCTGATTTACGCCGCCGGCGTCCTTGCAATCATTGGCTACCTCGGCGCCTCGGCGCTGTTGGCTGCACCGCAGCGGTCAGACAGCCCCTCCGCTGCCGCCCGACGTCAGCTCTGGTCGGCGGTGCTCTTCATAGCCCTGCTCGCGCATGGCGCCGTGCTCGCCCAACTCACGTTTACGCCGCAGGGCTGGAACGTGAGTGTATTCAATGCGGCCTCGCTGGTGGCCTGGTGCATTGCCGCGCTACTGGGCCTCTTACTCCGGCGGCAACCCTTGGCCAGTCTCGCGGTGGTTATCCTGCCACTCGCGGCGCTCGCGCTGGCGGTCGACCTTAGCGTCCGCAGCACTTATCTCGTGACCGAAACCCTCGCGCCGGGCTTGCGGATCCATATCGCACTGGCCCTCATCGCGTACAGCTTGTTTGCCATCGCCGCCGTGCAAGCGGTGTTTCTGGCGGTGGCCGAACGCCAACTGCGCCAGCACCACCCCATTATGAATTTCCTGCCGCCCTTACCCACCATGGAAGCGGTCATGTTCCAGCTCACGCTCATTGCCTTTGTCCTGCTCACGCTAAGTCTGGTGTTGGGAGCGCTCTCCATCGAAAACATTCGCGCCCAACATCTGGCCCACAAAATTGTGTTCTCGGTGCTGGCTTGGGGCGTGTTTGCGACGCTGGTCGTCGGGCGCTGGCGTTACGGCTGGCGCGGGCGTCACGGTGTGAAATACGTCTGCGCCGGTCTGATACTGCTCGCGCTCGCCTATTTTGGAACCAAAATCGTGCTGGAGCTGGTGCTACATCGAGTATGAGCACTCTCGACCCGGACACTCTCCACTGGCTGCTCGCAGAACTATTCGGTCTGCTGCTCGTCGCGGCTTTCTTCAGCGCCACGGAAGCGGCGCTGACCGCCCTCAACCGCAATCGCATCAAGCAGCTGGCTGAGGCAGGGCAAGCCGGTGCCGCACGCCTCCTGCGGCTGCTGAAGCAACCCGAGCGAATCGCGGGGCTAGGCCTCATCGCCAACTATTTTGTACTCGTGGTCTTCACCCAGACAGGCACCGTCATTGCCCTGAATGGGTTTGCCTATGAAGCCTCACTCCCCTTGAGTCTGCTCATCGCCGCCGTGCTGGTGGTGTTTGGCGCCGTGATCCCGCGCTCGCTGGCCGGGCTCGCTCCGGAGCGTTGGGCGACGTTCTCCGCACCGCTGCTGGTGCCGTTGGTCTGGCTGAGCCGCCCTCTCACCGCCTTGCTCACGGTTCTGCCTCGGCTGCTGCTGCAGGGTTTGGCGGGAGGTCCGCCGGCGCGCGAACTCGACCCATTGAATCGCGAGGAGTTGCGCGCGGCCCTCCAGGGCAATGGCGCCACGGTGCCGCAGAAACATCGCGACATGCTCTTTGGTCTGCTTGATCTGGAAAACGTCACGGTGGAAGACGTCATGGTGCCGCGCCCCGATGTGGTGGGCGTCGATCTGGAGCAGGAGTGGGCGGATATCCTTGAACAACTCGCCACCTGCCGTCACACCCGGGTGCCCTGCTACTACGGGAATCTGGATGACATCGCCGGCATCCTGCATCTGCGCAATCTCAGCCGTCTGCTCCGCCAATCCCGGGAGTTCAGCCTGGAAGATCTCGAGGCCCTGCTGGTGCCGCCGCACTTCGTGCCGCTTGGGGCGAATCTCTACATACAGCTCCTCAATTTCCAGCTCGCTCGACAACGCATGGGTCTGGTGGTTGACGAGTACGGCGATATTCAGGGGCTGGTGACGCTGGACGACGTGCTGGAGCAAGTGGTGGGTGAATTCACCACCGTGCCGCAATCGGCAACGCGTGATGTGTCGCGTCAAGCCGATGGCAGTTTCATGGTGGACGGCGCGGCGAATGTGCGCGAGCTCAACCGCAGTTTTGGCTGGTCGCTGCCGGAGCAGGGGCCGAAAACCTTGAACGGACTCATTCTGGAAGCGCTGGAAGATATTCCTGAAGCAGGCACCAGCTTCAGACTGGGTGAATACACCATCGAAATCGTGCAGGCCGCGGGCCAGACGGTGCGGATTGCGCGCGTTTTCCCCCCGCCCGGGGAAGCTGCTGCGCGCGCGCGCGGCGACGCCGAACTGGGCGACTGAGCGGACTTAAATCGCCGCCAGCGCCTCTTCAAGCCGCGCCACCGGGATCAATTCCATTCCACTCTCGCGGGACACATTGGCCTTCGGCACGATCGCTTTTTTGAACCCG
>CANFVX010000154.1 GCA_947450495.1 Gammaproteobacteria bacterium | reverse complement strand
GGCTCCCGCTTCCCTCGTCTTGCCACCCGCCGCCTGATCGACGACATCATCGACCAGCGCAAGAAAATGCTGGTGCTGCTGTGGGAACTGGCCAAGGAAAACCTGTCTGCGCCAGACGAATCTACCCGCGAGATGCTGGACGAATTCCTCACCCTGCTCGTGGACTATATCGCGACCGGTCACTTTGGCCTGTACGGGCGCTTTTCGGCCGGCGTCGAACGTCGGAGCCAGATCGTGGATACGGCGCGCGGGGTCTACCCCCGGATTGCGACCACCACGGCGGTTTCGGTCGATTTTCTCGAGCGCTACGAAGGCGCCGATGAAAACACCCTGAAGCAGCTGGGCGCCGACCTCTCGCGCCTCGGCGAGCATTTGACCACCCGCATCGAACTGGAGGACCAACTCATCTCCGCCATGCTCGACGGCGAGCCGGTACCCGGCACCAAAGCCTGAACCTCGCTCAGCGCCCCTCGGCCGCGAGCTTGGCCTGAATGAAATCGGTGTGGGAAAGATGGAGCAAGTCGCTGAGCTTTCGGAGCGCGTATTCCTCAAAGCGATCGAGGCGCCCGTCGGCCAAGGCGACTCGCCAGAGGGCGACCAGACAGCGCCGCTTGTCCGCCAGCGTCAGGGTGTCATTAAGCACGCGGGTGAATTCATCCAGCGAGATCGAGTCCTCGACCCGCTGTTCGGCCACCGCGAGCAGCGCTTGCGCCTCGTCTTCGGTCAAACCCAGCACACTCGCTGCGGCCTCCTTAACGCTATGCCGCTCGGCCGGATCAAACTCATGATCGGCCCGTGCGATCTCCAGCAGCAAGGCCAGCACCGCCAACTCGGGCGTGGGACGCGCCGCAACGCTTGGGCCCACCGACCACGCCCGCACCTTCTCTGCCAACATTCTGAGCATCTGACCGTCCCGATGATTTCTTTTACCTACTGCCTGACTCATGTTGCCGCGCATCTTCAGCCCTGAGGCCCTGCACGGCGCGAGCCTCATTGTCCTCGACCCGGTGGGCAGCCGTCATCTGCGGGAAGCCTTGCGCATGCGCCTCGGCGACCCACTCATCGTGTTCGATGGTCGCGGCGGGGAATATGCGGCGAGCATCGCGCAAATCGACCGCCAGCAGGTCAGCCTGAAGCTTGGCGAGCATCGCGATATCAGCCGCGAATCACCGCTGTTCATTACGCTGGCTCAGGGCATCTCGCGCGGCGAGCGCATGGACTACACCATCCAGAAGGCGGTGGAACTGGGCGTCAACCGGATCGTGCCGCTGGCCACCGATCGCAGCACGGTGAAACTCGACGACGACCGCGCCCGCAAACGCGGCGAGCATTGGTCCGGCATCATGCGCCACGCCGCCGAGCAAAGCGGCCGCACCGGCTTGCCCGTGCTGGAGGAGGTGCGCACCGTCGTATTGCACGCCGCGCAGGAACAGGCGCCGTTAAGACTGATGCTCGACCCCGGCGCCGAAATCTCGCTGATGGACTTGCCCGCCGCCGACGCCATCAGTCTCGCTATCGGTCCGGAGGGTGGCTTTAGCGCAGCGGAGCGCGCAATTCTGGTGGCGGCCGGCTATCAGCGCGTACGCCTTGGACCCCGGGTGCTCCGCACTGAAACCGCCGCGCTGGTGGCGATTGCCTTGCTTCAGGCCAAATTCGGGGATCTGGCCTGAAGCGCGCTAACGCAGGCGACGCTTCACCTCACTGACGAGGCGCCGGCTCACCGGCAGACTCGTCGCCACATCGCGCAGACGCACCTCGTAGTTGCCCAGCCGATCCCGCACCAGTTCGGTGATGAGCGCCACCGCCACCAGCGTATGGCGATGGATGCGCAGGAAGCGCTCACCAAATTCCTCTTCGAGACTGCGCAAGGAGTCTTCGACCAGCAGTTCCCCGCCGCGATGGCACACCCGCACATAGCCGCCGTCGGCCTCGAAATAGTGCACGTCCGCCAGTGGCACCAGACGCAGGGTGCCCGCCACCAGCGCCGAGAGATGGCTGCGCGTGTTGCTCGCCAAGCTCTGGCTCGCGCGGGCGGCGGTCCATTGGGCAGCGCGACCGAGCGCCGCCTGCAAGCGCTCAAGCCGCACCGGCTTCAGCAGGTAGTCGATCGCCTGAGCGTCAAAAGCGGCCAGCGCGTGAACGTCAAACGCCGTGGTAAAGATCACCGCCGGCGCCACGGGGAGTTGCGCGAGATGGCGCGCAACTTCCAGCCCGTCCATGCCGGGCATTTGAATATCCAGCAGCACGACGTCCACCGCCGTCTTCTCCAGCAACTCGAGCGCTTCCAGCCCCGTGCTCGCTTCAAGCGCGACGACGTCGGGCACGAGTTCGTGCACCAGACTGCGCAGACGCGCCCGCGCCAGCGGCTCATCGTCAACGATGGCGATCTGCATGCGTGCTGGACTCGATTGGAATAATTAACGTGGCGCGATATTCCTGCGCGGTCTGCGCTATGTGCAAGCGACCGGCCGCGCCGTAGCGCGCCGCCAGCCGCTGGCGCAAATTCTCCTGCGCCACATGGTTCCCGCTCACCGGCGGACTGTCGGCGTCGGCAACAGGATTACTGATCGTGATGCGTAGCAGGCCCTCAGCCACGGTCGCCTCGATACCGATCACCCCGCCCTGGGCCAGACGCTCAATCCCGTGATGAATCGCATTCTCCACCAGCGGCTGCAGACTGAGTGGCGGCAGCTGCAAGCCGGCGGGCAAGCCGTCGGTGGCCCACAGCACCTTCAGCCGCGGGCCTAGCCGCAAGGTTTCAATCGCCAGATAGCGCTTCACCAGATCGAATTCATCCGGCAGCGGCACCAGCTGCTGGTGATTCGACAAACTCGCCCGCAGCAGGTCGGAGAGGTCTTCGATTGCGCGCTCGGCGGTGGCCGGGTCGGAGCGCGTAAGGCTGGCGATGGTGTTCATGCAATTGAAGAGAAAATGCGGCCGAATCCGCGCCTGCAGCGCCTGGAGCTGGGCGCTCGCGGCGGCAGCGGTGCGTTCCTGCCAGTGATGCTGAACGTAGAAATAACGCAACACGACGGCGGTGACGATGGCGGTCACCGCCAGCGTGCGGGCAAGCAGGGCGCCATGCCCAATCAACAACAGCGAGAGATTGGCGCCGAACGGCGTGCACAACCACCAGGCTGCTTCGGCAATTAGCAGCGCCACGGCGATCACCAGCGCATAGGCCGCGAGCGCCTCGGTAGTCTCGCTCTGCCGGCCAAGCCAGCCGCGCAGGGCACACAGGGCGCCCGCCGCCGATAAGCCAATCCACTGGATATACAGCGAGAGCAGCGCCAGTTCGGTCAAAGCCGCCTCGCCAAAGCCGGCCCGCACCACGGTGAGGATAAAAGCCAGCAACTCGCCCACCATCACCACGGTGAACTGCGCCCGCACGCCGCACAGATCCGGCAGGAAGGACACGCGCGCCGGGGTTTTCACCGCGCGCGATCCCCGCCCGTTGGCCTGCCCGAAAAACTTCGCGTCCTGTGATTCATCAAGCGCCCTCGCGCCGGTCAGTGGCGCCCGCCCCTACGATATACTCCCGGCACTTTTCAGCTAGAGCTTTATGTGATGAGTGCACGCAATTCCAACCATGGCACAGCAGATCAATCGGCCGAGAAGCTCTGGGGCGGCCGCTTCGAAGCGCCTACCAACAAGTTCGTCGAGGAATTCACCGCCTCGGTGCAATTCGACCAACGGCTCTACGCCCACGACATTCAAGGTTCCATTGCCCACGCCACCATGCTCGAAGGCGCGGGTGTGCTCACTACCGCCGAGCGCGACCTCATCGTCGACGGTCTGACCGCTATCCGCGCCGAGATCAACGCCGGCCAGTTTGAATGGTCCATCGCGCTCGAAGACGTCCACATGAACGTCGAAAGCGCGCTCACCGCCCGCATCGGCGATGTGGGCAAAAAACTCCACACCGCGCGCTCGCGTAACGATCAGGTGGCCACCGACATTCGCCTGTGGCTGCGCGACGAAATCGATCGGCTCACGCGCAGTCTCGACCATCTGCTCAAGGGCCTGATTGATCTGGCCGAGCGCGAAGCGGATACCGTCCTGCCCGGCTTCACGCATCTGCAGGCGGCGCAGCCGATTTCCTTCGGCCATCATCTGCTGGCCTGGTTCGAAATGCTCCTGCGTGACCGCGAACGCCTGCAGGACTGTCGCAAGCGGGTCGACGCCCTGCCGCTCGGCGCCGGCGCGCTGGCCGGCACCACCTTCCCCATCAATCGCGACCACACGGCGGAATTGCTGGGTTTTGCGCGGATTTGCGAGAACTCGCTGGACGCCGTGGCCGACCGCGACTTCGCCATCGAGTTCTGCAGCGTGGGGGCGCTGATGATGGTGCACTTCTCGCGCATGGCCGAAGAAATGGTGCTATGGAGTTCGCAGCAGTTTGGCTTTATCGAACTCGACGACGCCTTCTGCACCGGCTCGAGCATGATGCCGCAGAAGAAAAATCCCGACGTGCCCGAACTCGTGCGCGGGAAATCGGGCCGCGTGGTGGGGCACCTCATCGCGCTCATTACGCTCATGAAAAGCCAGCCGCTGGCCTACAACAAGGACAATCAGGAAGACAAGGAACCGCTGTTCGACACCGTCGACACCCTCGCCGGCTGTCTGCGCGCGTTTGGCGATTTGGTGCCGACCATTACGGTGAAGCGCGAGCGGATGCGCGAAGCGACCCGCGCCGGCTTCACCACCGCCACCGACTTTGCCGACTATCTGGTGCGCATTGGCGTGCCGTTTCGCGATGCCCATGCGGTGGTGGGCGCGGCGGTGCGCCGGGCCATCGCGCTCGGCTGTGAACTGAAAGACCTGAGCTTGGCCGAGCTCCAGCAACTTGAGTCCCGCATTGGTCCGGAGGTCTACGGCGCGCTCGACATCGACGCCGCGCTCGCCGCCCGCGACCACCGTGGCGGCACCGCGCCGGCCCGCGTAAGGGCCGCTTGCCTCGCCGCCCGCCAACGCATCACGGCCTAATCGAGCCGCGGGAGGACAGGCACTCAAGTGACCAGAATCAGGCGGTTCTTGCTTGCGCTCCTGCTGCTGCCGGTGGCGATGCTCGGCTGTCTGCTGGTCTTTGTCACCCTGCTCGATCCCAATCAGTACAAACCGGAACTGATCGAAGCCGTGCGCTTGCAGACCGGCCGCCAGCTCACGCTCGGCGGCCCGGTGGAGATTGCGTGGTGGCCGCAGATTCGCGTACGGGCCAGCACGCTCACGGTCGGCAACGCCGCCGGCTTCGCGCCAGCGGACATGATCGAAATCAAGGAACTCGAGCTCGCCGTCGACACGCTGCCGCTGCTGTCGGGTCGCATCACCATGGACACCGCCCGCGTGCATGGACTGAAAGCGCGTCTGGCCCGCAATGCGGAGGGCCAAACCAATTGGGACGACCTCGTCGCGCAACGGGCAAGCGCGCCACTGTCCCGTTGGTCAGGCCTTGGGGTGGTCGCGCTCGGCGGCGTGGATATCGATCAGGCGAGCATTGAATGGGACGACGCGCGCACCGGCCAAAGCCTCAAGCTCACCGAGCTGAAAGTGCATACCGGCCCGCTCGCCTTCGACCAGCCGGTGGCGTTTACCCTGGCGACTGCGCTGGAGTCAGCGGTCCCGGCCCTGACGGGCGAGGTGACGGGCGGCGGCCAACTCACCTACCACCCCCGGGCCGAGCGCTATGTGCTGGAAGGCATGAACGCCACCGCCACGCTGCAAGGCAAAGCCTTACCCGGCGGCAAAGCCAATCTCTCGCTGACGACGGCGCTAGAGCTCAACCTGAATGACAGCACTGCCCATCTCAAGGCACTGAAGGCCGAAGGCCTCGGGCTGAAGCTCGATGCCGACATTGCCCTCGATCACCTCACCCACGCGCGGCCCGGCGGGCGCGCCCAGCTGAACCTGCAGACCAAAGATCTGGGCGTGTTGTTCAAAGCCTTCGACCTGCCCGGCACGCCCAGATTGCTGGCCATGAAAAATCGCGCGCTGGAGGTCCACGGGGTCTTGTTATCCGATGTGGATGCCGATTCGCTCAAGCTCACCGACTTCGCCGCCAAGCTGCCGGAAGCCAACTTGAGCGGTGAATTCGCGCTCGCGCATCCCGACAGCGCGGCCCCCACGCTCCGCGCGCAGCTCAACGCCACCGCCGGCGATCTGCCGGCCTTGCTGCTGATGGCCAACGACTGGCGCGGCGGTGACGCCAGCACCGGCCAAAGCCTCGGGCGTTTGCTTGGGAGTTCGTCGGCGCGCGGGCTCAAGTTCAATCTCGATCTCGATGCCGACATTGCCGGCGGCCGCGTGGCGCTGCCCACCCTCCACCTCGCCATTCTCGACAGCACCCTGGACGCAGTCCTCACGCCCACCGGCGGCAGCCCGGGACGCCCCGCATTCAAGGGCGACATCAAGCTGCAGGCGCCCGACCTGCCCGCGCTGCTGGCCCTGTTCGAAACCGGGCGCGGCGCCAGCGGTGAGCGACTCGACCAACTCGGACAGCTGGCCAAAGGCACATCGCCGGAGTTGTCGCTGCACGCCGCTATGGATGCCGATCTGGGCGTTGACCGCGTTGATTTGCAGCCGATTGAAAGCACGGCGCTGGGTAATCTGCTCACTGGCCAGCTGAGTATTCACGGACTAGCCGCACGCGAACCCGAACTGCGCGGCAAGCTGGGATTTGAAGGTCCCGATCTGCTGCGCCTTCTTGCGCAAATCCAGCACCTGCGCGGTGAGACCGTCACCCAACAGGCCCTGCCGCCAGACGCGGATAAACATTTCTCCCTCGCCGGCGAGTTCAGCGCCTCACCGCGCAAGGCCGACGTGCAGCTCATTCACTGGCATGCCGAGGGCATGGGCTTGCAGCTCAAGGGCGATTTCCGCGGTCAGTCGCTGCACCGGAAAGACGGCGTGCTCGAGGGCAAGCTAAGCCTCGAAGGCAAAGCGCCGGGCCCGTTCCTGCAGGCGCTCAATCTGCAGCCATTGGCAGAAGGCCTGAAGCATTTTGTGCTGGAGAGTCCCTTGAGCGGCGCCCCGGGCGCGATTGTGATCGGGCCCGTTACGGCCACTGCGAGCTGGCTGGGGCCACAGTCTAAAAACCCGGCGGTGCTGTCGTTCGACACCGGCGCCATCGAAATCTACCCGGCGCGCGAACGGGCCACCGCCAAAGAACTCGCCTTGCACGGTCCGGGGCTTGAGATTTCGGGTTCGCTGGAAGCGCGCGACTGGGCCACGGCCCCAACCTGGAGCGGTCAAGTGTCAGTGCCCAACACCGATTTGCGGGCGGTGGCGACAGCCCTTGGCTTGCGCCTGCCGGCGATGGCCGACGCGACCGCGCTCCGCGAGTTCAGTCTGGACGGCATCTACGAAGGCAACGCGCGCGGTGTGCGCTTCTCGCGCCTCAACGCCAAGCTGGACGAGACCACGCTCAAGGGCAGCCTTGGGGTGGATGATTTTGCGGGGCCCGCGCTCGCGTTTTCGCTGAGCGCCGACAGCCTGAATCTCGATCGCTACCTCGCGCCGCCCGCCGCCCCTGCGGCCAACGCCAAGCCCAAAGCGCGCGGCCCGGTCGTCGCGCCCGAACTCGCGCTGCTTGCAGCGGCGCAACTGCCGGTAGAGACCCTGCGCCAGCTGAAAGTGACCGCCGACGCCAAGCTCGACCTCCTGCTCATGGGCGGTCTCAAGCTGGAGCGGGTTGAAGTCGCGTTGAACGGGAGCGACGGCCTGCTTCGGCTCGACCCCGTGAATGCAGAAGGCTACCAGGGGCGCTACAGCGGGATCGCAACGCTGGACGCGCGCGGCGCGGTGCCCCAACTCAGCCTCAACGCCAATCTGGCCAAGGTGTCGCTGGAGCCTTTGCTGATGGACTTGAACGGGCG
>CANFVX010000153.1 GCA_947450495.1 Gammaproteobacteria bacterium | reverse complement strand
GCAAGGTCGGGATGCACCTGGTCGGTGACATCGGTCGCGGTCCCGCCGGTGGACAGATTGGCGTTATTGCGCAGAACCACCGGCTGGCCGAGCGCGGGCACCGCGTCCAGCGTCATGTGCTGGTTGTGCAGGCAGGCCATGGCAATGTCGTCGATTGGGATGCGGGTCAGCGAGGTGGCGTGACCGGTGCCGCGACGCGGATCGCGGTTCACTTCGTCCACCAGTTCCTGAATGGTGTGGACGCCGTCGCCGGTGACCAGCGGCGGCTCGCGGCGGGCGGCGGCGATGAGTTTGTCGCCAATCACCAGCATCCGGTAGTCGCTGCCCGGGATGTACCGTTCAATGATGACGCGGGAGCCAGCCTCGGCGGCCGAGCGGAAGCCCGCCTCCAGTTGTTCTTTGGTCTCGACATTGACCGTCACGCCGCGGCCGTGGTTGCCGTCTTGCGGTTTCACCACCACCGGCAGGCCGAGCGCGCAGGCGATGTCCCAGGCGTCGTTGATGTCGTCCACCGGCTGGCCTTCCGGCACCGGCACACCGGCAGCGGCCAGCAACTGCTTGGTCAGCTGTTTGTCCTGCGCGATCGATTGCGCGATGGCGCTGGTGCGGTCCATTTCAGCCGCCTGAATCCGGCGCTGGCGACTACCCCAGCCGAACTGAATGAGGCTGCCTTCGCTCAGGCGGTAGAACGGAATCCCGCGCTCCAGCGCGGCCGCCACAATTGAACCCGTGGAAGGGCCAAGCCTCACGTCTTCGTAGATTTCCCGTAGCCGGCTAATTTCTGCCTCCACGTCGAAGGGCAGACTTTCGCGTGCCGCGTTGATCAGACGCTCCGCGATATCGATGGCCGAGCGGCCGACGTCTTCCTCATCGTATTCGACCACCACCTGATATACGCCCGGGTCTGGGGCGGCGGCGGTGCGGCTGAAGGTGACCGGGCATCCAATATCGGACTGCAGGCTTAGCGTTGCGACTTCCAGCACCTGGGCGAGTCCGTTCGAGCTGCCCTCCGGCGGTGACGCCAGCGATTGCAGGCGCGGATAGAGCGCTCGCAGTCGTTCCTCGAAGCCAGAAAACTGGCTTAAGTCGCGCTCGGTCTCGTCGCAGGTGACGATGGCTTCGATGGCGGTGCGACGGGTCCAGAGATTGGGGCCGCGTAGGGCCCGGACACGATCAACTTGCATGAGGGATAAGGTCCTGTCTTTAAGGACTGGGCAACGAGGTGTATGGCTCAACCCGGGTGAGGGGAGGCCTGATCGATCATCGCCGCTGGATAGCCAACGATGGCGCCGACAATGAGGTCGAAGGGAATCCCGAGCGCCCACGCGGCGGTGGCCGTTGGCAGGCAGTCGGCGGCGTTCACGCAGGGCGCCAAGAGATGACGGTGCGTGGCCTCGCCGTGCGCAAAGATCAGCGCGTCGCCTTCCAGATAAACCGCCCGGCCACCTTTGGCCAGCGCCTGCTGCAGGGATTCGGTTTGAGGTTTGCGGCTGTAGAGCATGACTTCGCCATCGGCGTATTCCGCCATCGCGAGCACCAGCGGGTCATCGGCGTTCAGCACCGCGATGCCGTCGCTCAGCACCACATCAACCTGAGTGCGGAGCACATGCGCCATTTGCTCAGGTTCCGTGATCCCAAATCGTGCCAGCGCCGGCGGGGTCGAAATCGCCGTGACCACCCCAACCTGACAACGATCGTAGGGCAGGCCTTCGCGCAACAGACTGGCGGGTGAGGTTTCGAGCACCGCGGCGTTGATCGTGCGGTTAATCAGCACGCGCTGACCGGCAGTCCAGTTGGCGCCGTCGCCGCGGCGAATGCAGCGCTGGCCAAGGAAAGTGCCGCTGCCGCAGGCCACGCCCACGGACTGGCCATGGAGATGCAAAAGGAAACCGAGCATCGCGGCGATGCTGGTGGTGTCCGAGCAACCGGTAATCCCCACCACCGGAATCCGGCCGGTTTCCCCTTCCGGGAACAGGTGCCGAACGACCGCACTGCCCACGGTGTTGCTGACATCGCCCGGTTGGCGCAGATGGGTTGGCAGTGAGGGGCCGGCGTTGACTTCGATAATGGCGCCGCCCTGAGCGACCAGCGGTTGGCCGATATCTTTCGCGACGATATCAACGCCCGCGATGTCCAGCCCCACGATGCGCACCGCGAGTCGCGCCAGATCGCGGGTGTCGGGATGCACGCTCGCGAGGACATCTTTGCCCACTTTCGCGGGGCAGGGCAGGGTGACTGTCTGGTCAGCGGCAAGCACGCTATTGAAATGAACGGCTTGTCGTTTCAGCGCCAGTTTGACCGTGGGATGGTCGATCAGCGCGTCGGCCACCCACAGGTCGGCGTGGGTGCCGTCGAGTTCATGCGCTATTAGCGTGCGGAGCGTATCGCGTCCGTTGCCTTTGACCGTGAACTGGATGGCGCCGGTGGCCGCGACGACTTCATTGTTCACCACCAGCAGGCGGTATTCGTCGCCTTCAATAAAGCGCTCGACGATCACCGCATTCTGAATGGTCTGCGCGAGCCGGAAGGCTTCGGCGACTTCCTCATAGGTTTCAAGCGCCAGCGAGACAGCGACGCCGCGACTGCCTTCGGCCGGTTTGATGACGACCGGCAGCCCCAGATCTTCGGCGGCTTCCCAGGTGGTATCGACCTTGCGAACGATGCGACCTTCCGGCACTGGAATGCCGTAGCGCACCAGCAGTTCCTTGGCCAGGTCCTTGTCCTGGGCAATGCTCTCGGCGATCGCCGAGGTGCGGTCGGTTTCGGCAGTCCAGATCCGGCGTTGGCGGGCACCCAGACCAAACAGCACCAGATTGCCGTGCTCCAGGGGCGCAATCGGGATGCGGGCCGCGCGGGCGGCTTCCACGATGCTGGCGGTGCTGGGACCGAGACATTTTCGGTCGGCGAGTTCGCGCAGTTCGGAGAGGGCGCCCTGCAGGTCGAAGGGCTCGTCATGAATGGCGGCCAGGATGAGTTCGCGAGCCTTGAGCAGGCAGGCGCGGGTGAGGTCTTCCTGTGCGATGCGCACCACCACGTGGTAGACGCCGGTGGTGGCGGTGCTCCGCGCACGCCCGAAACCCACCGGGTGCCCGATGCGGGTTTGAATCTCAAGCGTCACATGTTCGAGGATGTGCCCGGTCCAGGTCCCTTCTTCGAGTCGCTTAACGAAGCCACCGGGCGCTTCGTAACTGCACTCGTGTGCGCGTAGGCCCGGCAGCCAGGCGACCAGACGATCGACGAAGCCCGGCAGGGTATTGGACGGATAGTCTTCAAGGTCACCAATATCGACCAGCGCTTCGATGGCCGGTTTATATGACCAGCGATTCGGGCCGCGTAGCACCGTGATATCGAGAATTCGGATGTCGTGGCGACTCATCGCGGGGCTACTTTCATGAAATAAATGGACCGCTGACGGGCAGTCACGCGATAAGATAGGCAATGGCTGAAAATAAGCATGCTGTCTCATTGAGTTTGTTGCCCGCTGTTTGGCGTACCCGGATTGAAGCCCTGTTGCGGCCTGAAGAATCCGTGCGCGCCTGCTTCGAAACCGACCTCACCCCAGACCTCCGCTACGCAGATGGACTGGCCGTGCTGACCACTATCCGCATCCTTCATTTAACGCAGGATGAACAGACTCGGGAGTGGGGGTTGGTTGACGCGCTTATGCTGCGCCAGACGGACTACGCGGGCGTCGGTCAGTTAGACATCGTTCTGGGCGAAAAGCGCCTTGATTTGTTGCGCTTTACGCTGGCTCGCGCGGTCGCCGCCACGCATTTCGTGTCTGAACTCGCCCGACTCCGTGCAGACGGAGCCGAGGAGCCTGAACCCGCAGCATTGTGCCCCGAGTGCCATAGCCCGCTCGATCCCGCCTCTGGCCTGTGCGCGGTCTGTGCCCGCGAACTTGCCGCTCCCCCTTCGTCCCGAACACTGCTCAGACTCTGGCGTTTTGCGCGGCCCTACCGTCTGCAACTGTTCGGTGGTTTCTTTTTTACGTTGATGGCGACGTTCGCCACGCTGGTGCCGCCCTATCTGACCATGCCCTTGATGGACGAGGTGCTGATTCCGTTCCAGAACGGGACGCCCATCGACGTCAACAAGGTGATTCTATATCTGGGCGGACTTTTTTGCGCAGCATTGCTGGCCTGGGTCTTGGGCTGGGCCAAGACTTTCTTGTTGGCCTTGGTGTCCGAGCGTATCGGGTCGGACCTGCGCACCACGACCTTCAATCACCTGCTGGGCCTGTCGCTCGAGTACTTCGGCGGCAAGCGCACGGGCGACCTCATCAGCCGACTGGGTTCAGAGTCCGACCGCATCTGTCTGTTCCTGTCCCTGCACGCGCTGGAGTTCCTCACCGACGTGCTGGTCATCATCATGACCGCGGTAATTCTGTTCACGATTAACCCCTGGCTCGCGCTCACCACCCTGCTGCCGTTGCCCATCATCGCCTGGATGATTCATGTGGTTCGCGACCGGCTACGCACTGGTTTCGACAAGCTCATGCGCGTGTGGTCCGAAGTCACCAATGTCCTGTCGGACACCATCCCCGGCATTCGGGTGGTCAAGGCCTTCGCGCAGGAAGACCGTGAGAGCAAGCGCTTTCTGGCGGCGAACCAGTACAACCTCGCGCTCAACGATCGACTCAATAAACTCTGGGGCCTGTTTTCGCCCACCGTGACCTTGCTGACGGAAGTTGGCCTGCTGGTGGTGTGGGCCTTCGGCATCTCCCAGATTTCCCGCCATGAAATTACCGTCGGCGTGCTCACGGCCTTTCTGGCCTATATCGGGCGCTTTTATACCCGCCTCGATTCCATGAGCCGCATCGTGGCGCATACCCAGAAAGCCGCCGCTGCCGCCAAACGCATCTTCGATGTGCTGGACCATGTCTCTTCCGTGCCGGAACCCCGCAACCCGGTAAGCCTGCCTGCGGTCACCGGCCGCATCTCGTTAAAGAACGTTGGCTTTCGGTATGGCAACCGGCAGGTGCTGCGCGACGTGAGTCTGGAAATCGCCCCCGGCGAGATGATTGGTCTGGTGGGCCAGAGCGGTTCCGGCAAGAGCACGATGGTCAACCTCATGTGCCGCTTCTACGACGTGGCCGAGGGCGAAATCCAGCTCGAGGGCGTGGATATTCGTAACCTCGAACTGCGCGCGTTCCGTCAGCACATCGGGTTGGTGCTGCAGGAGCCTTTCCTGTTTTTTGGCACCGTGGCCGACAACATCGCCTACGGCAAACCCGGGGCGACCCGCGAGGAAATCGTCGCCGCTGCGCGGGCCGCGCATGCCCACGACTTCATCCTGCGTTTGCCTCACGCCTACGATTCCATCGTGGGTGAGCGGGGTCAGGGGCTGTCCGGCGGCGAACGGCAGCGCATTTCAATCGCTCGCGCCCTGCTGATCGACCCGCGCATTCTCATCCTGGATGAGGCGACTTCCTCGGTGGATACGGAAACCGAAAAGGAAATCCAGAAGGCCTTGGAAAACCTGGTGCGTGGGCGTACCACGATCGCCGTTGCCCATCGGCTCTCGACCCTGCGTAAGGCCGATCGGCTGGTGGTGCTGGAGCGCGGGCGGGTGGTGGAGGTTGGCAACCACGACGCCTTGATTGAGAAGGACGGCGTCTACGCCCGGCTTTACGAAGCCCAGACGCGTCAGCAGGCGGAGGCAGAAGCATGACCGCAGCATTCAAACTCGAACGTACGGCCCGCGGCCGGTTGGTGTTGACGCTGGCCGATGGCACGACGCACGAAGGGGTGCAGCCGGTACGGGCTTTCCCGCTCAGCGCTCCCACCGAGTTCCTG
Source organism: Gammaproteobacteria bacterium (assembly GCA_947450495.1). Lineage (GTDB taxonomy): Bacteria > Pseudomonadota > Gammaproteobacteria. The sequence continues at coordinate 2,114 of CANFVX010000153.1, read as the reverse complement.
GCGCTGGTATCGACCCTGGGGCGAGAACTGCTCGCCATTGACCATCTCGACGATGTGCCGGAACCCGCGCGCAGCCTCATTCTTGAAGAACTCGCCCCGCGCGAGTTCATGCCGCGCATTCTGTCCATTGATTCAGTCTCGACCTTCGCCACGCCCAGCGTCTGGGAAGTGCGGACCGACCGCGGCAAGACCAGCATGACGCTCAAGGCCGAAGAAGATATTCGCCGAATCGACCGCGGCCGCCTGCTCATCAACGACAGCCACGGCCTGCAGTTGATGATCGACGACCCGGCTGCGCTGGATGCGCGCAGCCGGCGTTTCCTCGAACGATTCCTCTAACCGCCGCGCGCTTAGAGCGAGCGGGCACGTTCCACGATATTGGCCACGCGCTCCATCAACGGGGCGGCGCCGTCGGCCAGTTCGTGGGTCTGCTGCGAATAGAACATCACCAGCCGGTGGGCGCCGGCGTCGCGGAAGGCTTTGAGCGCCGCATCCGACAGCTTGCCGTTTTCCGGATCCACAAACGGGCTCAGGATGAGCTTCGACGGATCCCGCCCTTCGCTGCGGAACATCTCCTTAAGTTCGGCGGCCTCGCGCGCAAACTCCACCGGGTCGTTCGCCAGCGGACACCAACCATCGTAGTTTTTGGCGATTCGCCGCAGGGATTTCTCGCCGTGCCCGCCGAGCAACACCGGCGGGCCGCCCGCCTGCACCGGCTTCGGTTCGCTGCGCACCGGCGGGAAATTGATGTGCTTGCCCTGATAGCTCGCATTCTCCTCGGTCCACAGCACCCGCATGGCTTCGGTCATTTCGCGCGTGAGCTGCCAGCGGCTGCCAAAATTGGCGCCCATGATTTCCGTTTCTTCTTTCAGCCAGCCGGCGCCGATCCCCAGAATCACTCGCCCGCCGGAGTAGTAGTCGAGGCTCGCGATGACTTTGGCGGTCACCATGGGTTCGCGTTCGGGCAACAGGCAAATGCCGGTGGCGAGTTTGATGCGGGTGGTGGCGGCAGCGGCGACGGTCAGCGCAATGAAGGGGTCGCTCCAGCGGCCATAGTGTTCCGGCAGCGGGCCGCCAAACGGATAAGGCGTGTGTTCGCCGCGCGGGATAATCGGGTGCTCGGGGATCCAGAAAGAATCAAAGCCAATCTCTTCGGCACGACGGGCAATCGCGGCCAGATCGCCGGACTGGGTGGTGGCGATCATCAAAAATCCGATATCCATGGGCGTCTCCTTGAAGCGCGGTTTACGGGCCCGCAGTCTGGCACGCCGGACGTTTGGTTTTCATCCTCAGACCGTATGATGAAAGGGGAGTGATAACCCGATAGATCGCTAACGCTGACCCAAGACCATGACTGCAGGCCCCACCCCTCCCTCTCCCCGTGCGCCAGTAGATCCTGGCGCCATTCAGGCTTCGGCCGCGCGGCGTCTGCTCGAGCAAGGTCGCTTGCAGGAAGCGGCCACGCTGCTGACCGAAGTCGCGCGCAAAGGCCTGTCCTCGCCGGCACTTCTGCATGCCGAAGGCGCCCTCGCACTGGCCAACGGCGACCTCGCGCTGGCCGCAGCGCGTTTGCAGGCCTCACTCGAAGGTTTCGATGCGAACACTGAAGCGCACTACCAACTGGGGCGCGTGCTCAAAGAGGCCGGCCAGTTGCCGGAAGCCATGCAGCATTACGACCGCGCGATCGCACTCGCGCCCGACTTCTGGCAGGCGCATAGCAGCCGTGGCATCGTCGCCCGGGCGCTGGGGCTCGTGAGCGAAGCGGTGAGATGCCAGGAAAAAGTGCTGGCGCTTCGCCCCAACGAGCCAGGCGCGCACCTCAATTTGGCCAACGCCTTGCTGATCGCCAACCAACCCGACCGGGCGTTGACGGCTTACGAGGAAGTCTTGCGGCTGCGGCCGGGCGAGGCCAACGCGGAACGTGGGCGCGTGTTTGCGGAAGCGAAATCCTTGCTGTTCAAGCGCGAATTTGCCGCCGCGCTGAGTGCGCACCAGAAAGCGATAACGCTCGAACCCAACTCGCCCGCGGTGTTAATCGGACTCGGCATTTGTCTGCTACGCGATGGCCAGACCGAAGCCGCAGAAGCCCGCTTTGCGCAGGCGCGCGCGCTGGG
>CANFVX010000152.1 GCA_947450495.1 Gammaproteobacteria bacterium | reverse complement strand
CGTTTTGGTCACCCGCTGTCCGGTCTCTTGCTGGGCTTGGTGGTGATGCTGCCCGGTTTGCAAACGGACGACGGATGGTGGCTCGCGCTGTTGGTGGTGGGCAATTTAAGTTTCTGCGTGAGCCCTTGGCGGATAAGGGCCACCGCGCTCGCCTCCTCTGTGCTCTATTGGAGTGTGGTGAACGGGGTTTTTGTGGTGCTGGCTTTGACCCTCCAGACCAATAGCCCGGCCGATTCGGCGGCCACGCCACTGGTGAGCCTCACCGTGCAAAGTCTGTTCGCGGTGAGTTTCTCAACAACCTTGGCGACACTGGTGCCGGTGAAATTGGCGTGGCGCAGACGGTTTGCTTACCCGCGCATCTCCACCCACGAGCTGTTTCTGAACACGCTGTTCTGGCTCAATTTGTCGTTCCTTCTGCTGGCGAGTGTGGCTTCGGGCTTGTTCATTCAAAAGGCCGATTACATGGCCGACGAGTTCAGGTTCGGCGCGCTGACGGTTGCCCTGGTGCTGTGCCCTGCCTTGTACTGGTTTAGCTACGGCATTCTCGCTGCCGTGAGTCAGCGCGTGAACCGCCAGCTCCGGGGCGCCATGAAGACGCTCGCCCTGGCCGCCGATCAGCCGGAACTGGATTTGCCGGTGGCGCATCAGGCCCTGTTTTCGCCTCGACTCCTGTCGACCTACGTGGTGCGAACGGCGCTCAAGTTGAACAAAGCGAAAGTCAGCGCCAGAAAGCTCGACGGCGTGGTATCGCTCATCGACCCTCAATCCCCGCTGGCCTTGTTTCAATTTGTTTTTTCCCCAGCGCGCGACAGCACCAAGCTTTCTTACCAGAGCCCTAATTTGAAAAGGGTCATCGGCGTCGACTATGGGGTGGACTGGACCTGGGAACGCTGGATGGAGCGCTTGCATCCCGAAGACCGGCTCGCGGCGCCGGAATTCATCGCCTATCTGTTCAAGCATCCGCAAGTTCAGACCATGGTCCGTATGCAAACTAACGAGGGTCATTGGCGCAGCCTCGCGGTCAGCTACGTGCTGGTGCGAGGCGACGGTCAAACCCTCCCGACGGAAGTGGTGGGCACGCTCATCGATGTCTCGGAGCAGCAAAATCGAACGCTGAGCAGCGGGGCCGCCCGGCAGCGGCGAACGACACTGGAAAGTTCGCGTTCGCGCGTTTTTCACAAATTGGGTCAGCCCCTGAACATCATTCGCATGGCCTCAGAAAACCTCCTGCGCGCTTCTGGCACGGCCCCCACCGACCCTTCCCTCAAGCTCGACGAGAAACTGGGTCGAATCGTGGAAATGGTCGACGAAACTTCTTATCTGCTCCGTGTGCTGCGGCTCGTAGACCGACTCTCATTCGATGCCGCCGAAGGGTTTGACATGGTGATGGCCACTCGCAACGTGGTCTTGGATGCGCTCACCGATGAGCAAAATCAGGATTACACGCACTCCGCAGCCTTGCCTTGGGAAACGTGGACGGTGAGGGGCGATTACGACGTGTACGAGCTCAGCCTTGAGGCATTGATTGGCGCTGCGAAGCAGCGGGCGATGGTCTGGGCGCGCGCCGCTGGCGCCTCTCGCGTGCCGCCCCATCTTGCCGTGAGTGTGACGCTTGCGGGGCAATCTGTTCAGGCCTGTGTGCGCCTCAACGCGCAATCCCCGTTGCTGGCGAGCGACTTGCGCGAGCTTGACGGTGCGGCAGCAACGCCCAGAAAGGTCATCCCCGATTTGATCGAAGAGATCATCGACGCCATGGGCGGCGTGGTCACTTCTCAGGACGAGGCGGATCAACTCGTGTTCACCATTGCCTTGCCGCTGTTGCGCAGCCCGTCCCTTTTCACGGGCAGCCAGCCGCCGGCGGCTGCCACTCAATAAGACAGCACTGGTTACCATGACGATTCGCCGAACGCTGTCTGGCCCCTTGCCCTTGAGCTGGTTTTTACCGGCGCTCATTGGCAATTGGATCGTGCCGATTATGTGGATGGGGTTCTTCAGGCCCTCCGTCGACCACAGAGTCTGCGGGGTGTGGCTAGGGCTCAAATAAATCAGCAGCGCGTTTTGGATGCTCAATGAGAGCAAGCGCGGCGACCACGTCCTGCCTTTGATGACGCCAGACTATGCCGCCAGTTTGGTGTTAGACGGGGCGTTGTGGGGGCTGATGGTTTTTCTGCTCGTCACTTTGCCTGGCAATGACGGGGAGCACCTCTTGGCGATTGGCGCCAGCGCCACGGTGGTGCTGTGGTGCTGTTCGCCCGGGTTGGGGCGTCGTTTGTTTTTGGCGCCAATCATGGCGCTGCTAGCGGTCGGCGCCTTGCAGGTCGAAACCGCCGACGAGCGCTTGTTCCCGTTAGGCGCCTTAGTGGCGGCCAGCGCCCTGTTCGTCGCCACCCGTGGCCGCGTTCCGTCAGCCGCGCCGATGACGCCGGACGCCGATAGCGCGCAAGTGCCGGCGTCCGCTGAGCCGGAGCAAGCGGCGGCCACCACGGTATCGGCCCAACAAGCGGCCGATTCTCGTTGGTTTGAACGTGCAGCGAGCTCTGCCCTCCCGCCGCCTAAGCACCCGAACAACCCCGTCGGTGAACGCCAGCCACTCGCGGCCTCGCCGTTCCAGCTTGAAGCGTCACCCTTTGATCTGGTCGCCATGACGGCCGAGGTGTATCGCCAGTTTCGTGCCTCGGCGATCGAGAAAGGCTTGCTGCTGGTTCTGGAAACGAATCTGGGCAAAGAAGCCTGGGTGCTTGGAGATCGCGCACGGCTTGCCCAGATCCTAGGCTGCCTCCTCAAGAACGCCCTGACCTATACCTTGCGCGGCTGCATTACGCTGAAAGTGAATCATCTGGGCTCGGATCTGGTGGTTGAGGTGACCGATACCGGGGTCGGGATGTCCGTCCGCCGACAGCACGAGATTCTGGACGTGCTCGAAGGCGACAGCTCAAGTTTGCCTGAGGGCCTTCCGGGGTCGGGGCATGGGCTGTCGCAGGTCTGGCGCGTGGTCAGAGCAATGCACGGCGCACCTTCACTCAACAGCCATCCGGGCCTCGGCACCACCGTGTCAATCAGTGCCCCCTGGCAAGCAGCGTCGTTTACGGCCCTGAGTGCCGCATCAACGCCGCCCCAGCCCAAGGCCGGCCCTTCGGTGCTGGTGGTTGATGACGATGAGGGCTGCGCCGATTTGCTCCTGGCCTTTCTGAACGTGTTGGGGATTAACGCCTCACGGGTTGCTAATGGCCGTGAAGCGGTACAGCGCTTTGAGAGGGCGGGCGCCAGCCTGATTTTGATGGATTGCTGGATGCCGGAGATGGATGGCTTTGAGGCCACCCGCATTATCCGGGAGTACGAAAGGGAGCTGGGTTTACCGCCCGTGCCGATTATCGCGGTGACTGCCAATGCGTTTGTGCACGAGCGCGACGCCGCACTGGCGGCCGGCATGACTTCGCATCTGGCCAAGCCGTTTTCAATGATGCAGCTTGCCGAAATGATTGAAACCTATGCCTCGGAAAGCGGAACAGCGTCTAGCGCGTGCGACGCGTCCAGCACGCCCCAATCGTCCCGAGCCGACGGCAAGGCCTGAAGTCTGCTCGTGCCGCCATCTGGGGCGGGATGAACGAACTTGACGCCGAGTCCAGCGCTGCAAGCACCTCAGCTCGAACCATGTCCGTTCATGCTTCGACGGGCTCAGCACGAACGGGGGCGAGGCCGAGCCGCGAACGAGTAGAAGTTGGGTGTCCCCGATTGCGCCGATTGCACGCCGCCAACCAGCGAACCGTAGCGGCGGCAAACGCCGGTCGCGCCTGCTCAAGCCAGAGGGGCGGTTCCGCCGCGCTAGACGTGCTCGCTGGCCGCCGTCAGTTCCTCGGCGCTGACCACCTGATTGCGACCACCGTCCTTGGCCGCGTAAAGGGCCTTGTCGGCGGCCTTCAGCAATTCATCCAGAGAGGCACCTGCGCGCTTGACGCGCGTGAAGCCGATGGACACCGTGACCGTGGTTTGGCGCGCCGTGCAGCGCCGCGCCACTTCTTCTCTAAAGTCGTCCAGCCTGAGGCGTGTGCACTCTTCGCTGATGCCGACCAGCACCACGCCAAACTCCTCGCCGCCAAGGCGGCCCAGAAAATCCCCTTCGCGAAAGAAATCCCGCATCGTTCGCGCCAGCTCGCGCAGCACCCGGTCGCCCTCGTCGTGGCCGAAGCTGTCGTTGATTTTCTTGAAGTGGTCGACATCGATCATCGACACCGCCAGACCCTCGCCGGTCCGCCGCGCGACGGCCAGCGCACGTTGCACCGAAGCGGCGAAGGCGCGCCGGTTCGGCAGGCCGGTGAGTTCGTCCATTAACGCGAGGCGTTGCAGCGACTCGCGCAGCGCGATCGTCGACATCGCGCCGCTCAGACTTTGCAGTGTGGTCTGAAACTGGGCCGCGACGCGTTCGATCTGGCGCTCGTCACCCGTAATCTGGGCGCTCGATTCGGGCAGCGTCACGCTGACCAGCGCGGTCACCCGCTCCATCGATAACAGCGGTGCGCACAGCATGACGTTGGGTACATCGGGCGAGCAGTGCCGGCAGGGAATGCCGATGACGGCCCGCTGCGTGATATGCGCGCGACGCATGCGCAGGCCCCAGCAGTCTTGCTCGTCTAGCGTTTGCGGCGGCGGGGGCGCGCCGAAGCGTTGCGCCGACGCCTGCAGCGTCATGACCTCTTCCGGCATCAACGCGGCATAGAAGCAGATGTTTGCGCGTGGATACATCCGTTCGATAAAGCGGCTGGCAACCTCCAGCGCCTCTTCATGCGAGACACAGCGCTGCAGCAGTTCCACGCATTCGGAAGTGAGCGCGCTGATAGTCTGGTTGCGGTCCAGTTCTTCGATCCGCTGTGCCAGTGCCTGATTCATGCGCGCCTGCTCGTCGAAGCGCGCCCGCGCTTGCAGCTGCTGCAGCCGCTCGGTGACGTCTTGCGCCACGCCGAAGAGGCGGATGACGTGGCCGGCTGCATTGCGTTCACCAAATACCCGCACCAGCAAATGTCCGGTGCGGCCATCGGCGTAGCGGATCCGGTGCTCGATCTGCCGCGAGAGGTCCAGATCGGTGCTGACGCAGATTTCGGCCAGAGCATCCTGCATCAATGCCAAGTCCTCCGGGTGGACGAAACGATCGGCATAGGCGCCCGACGACATCACGTAGCCGCCCATCGCGGCGGCGGAGGTGCCGAAGATTTTGAGGAAGGCATCGCTGAAGGTGAAGCTTTCGGTGTCCACCGCGTATTCCCAGTGGCCCGCGCGCGCCATCTCTAGCGCCAGCCCGAGCTGCGATGCGGTACTCCGCAAGAGGCGCTCGCTCTCCACGCGCTGGGTGATGTCACTCAGGATGCCCGTGAAGCATGGCTCGCCAGAGAGCGTGACGGGGGTCACGGTTAATTCCACCCAGATCAGCTCCCCGTCGCGGCGCATCGCGCGCAACTGGCGAGGGGCGCCGATGATGTGGGCCTGACCGGTCTCGCGGAATCGCCGCAGATACCCGTCGTGGGCGTCGTGCTCCGGCGGCGCCATCAACATCGAGATGTTCCGACCGACACACTCGGAGGGCACATAGCCGAAGATCTGCTGCACGGCCGCGTTGGCGGCAAGCACGATGCCGCCCGAATTGATGGTGATGATGGCGTCCGGGCTGGTTTCGACCACCGCCTGCAGTCGTTGCTCGGCAGTCCGGCGGCGCGCCGTGAGCTGGGTCTGTCGCACCGCCGATTCGATGAACGCGGCCGCCGGGCGCAGATCCGCCACCAGACTGTCCGGATAACCGCCCGGTCTATTCGCGAGCCCCAACATGGCCACCATGCCTGGGCCCTCGGTGCAGGCCAGACCCAGAAAGCTCCGCAGTGGCGGGTGACCCGACGGCCATCCGCCCGCTCGCGGGTCGTGCGTGACGTCGTTGGCGACCAGCGTCTCGCCTTTGAGAATGACTTCCCCAAACAGCGTATCGAGATTGCGAAACACCATGCCCTCAGCCTGGCTCTCAGCGTAGACCCGTCGCGAGGCGTCGTCCCAGGCGATATCCGTGATCGCGTGGGTGCGCAGGAAGCGACCCTGCGCGTCTTCCTCAACGGTGCCGATGAAGCCGTACTCGCTGCCGGTGTGGGCGATCAGCGCCTCGAGGGCGGCCCGCTCCCAGGCGGTAGGCTCGTCCTTTTCAACGATGAGGCGCTGTTGCAGGCTGCTGATCAGGTTCTGCAGGGTGAGGCTGAACTGCAGACGGGTGCGCGCTTCGGATTCTTCCGTGATGTCGCGTGCGATGCCCACGAAGTAGCCATCGACCGCCACTCCCCGCCAGGACACTAACCGATAGTCCCCGTCGCGCGTGCGATAGCGATTTTCATAGGAAGGCAGTGTCGCCTGGGATTCGAGCAGGTGCTGCAGCCCTTGCATCGTGGCGTCGGCATCGTCCGGGTGGATGAAGGCCCCGATGGGCTGGGCGCGCAATGCTTCAACGCTAAAGCCCAGCACCCGTTCCCAGGACGGATTCAGGATGTCGAAGTAACCGCGGCCGTCGATGGTGCAGAACAAGTCCTGCGAGAACTGGAAAAACTGCTCGTAGCGGTTCAGTCGGTCGTGCATCGTCGCGAGGTCGGAAACCCGCACGATCCTGCAGCGCGCCAGCGGTCGCCGGGGATCGCCCTCGGGCGGCCCAAGCTCGAGGCGCAATCGCGTTTCTACCCCGTCAAAATCAGCCAAGGCGGCGTCGAATCCGAGCACCGACTGGCCCGCAGTCAGCGCCGGCTGCAAAGCATTAATGACCGCCTCTGGCTGCTTGAAACAGCTCGCGAACGCAGGCCCGTGGGGTGCCGCATCGTCAGATTGCGGGAGGCGCAGCAGCGTCCGCGCTTCGCGACTGGCCCACACGATCTGACCCACCGCATCGAGATAGGCGACGGCATCGCCGCGTTCCTCGGCGAAAACACGCAGAGCCTGCTCCTGCTGACGCGCCCGGGCCCGCAGTTCGAAGTTTTCCGTCAACATCTGCGCCACCGCCGACAGGAACGCCAGATCGTCGGCCGCGAATTCGCGGGGCGTCTGGTCGATCACGCACAGCGTCCCCAGCGTATGGCCCTTCGAGGTGGTCAGCGGAATCCCGGCATAGGCACGGATGTGCGGGGCGCCGGTGACCAGTGGATTATCGGTAAAACGTGGGTCGGTGAGTGCGTTTCCCACCACCAGCGGCTGGCCGTCGGCCACCACATGGCCGCAGAAAGACAATTCGCGCGGCGTTTCGCTGGCGTCGAGACCGTGGTGCGACTTGAACCATTGCCGCTGGCGATCAACCAGCGAGACCAGCGCAGTCGACACGTGCAGGCGTGTGGCGACGGCCGCGATCAGGGTGTCAAGATCGGGCTCGGGAGGACTATCGAGCAAGCCTGAGACTTCGAGTTCCGCCTGCCGTCCTGCCTCGTTGGCTGGAAATGCCGGTGCCTTCATGGCCATGCCTTCCTTATCCCTGAATGATTCGGCGTTAACCGGCAAGAGGCATCCTCTCCGGCGAGAGTGCGCACAATGCCGCGATGTCCGGCAGAGGTAAACCCCGCATTCTCTAAGTTAAAAGGGGGCTATATGACGGCAGACCTGAGTCAGGCGAAATCGTTGAGGTTCAAGCCCGGCTCGACGCCCAGTGCGCGCATCACGCTGGCCGCATCGCGGGCACCAGAACTCAACTGGCAAAAAGCGCCCGGCAGGGCGCTCTCACAGCGCTACAGATTCCAGGGGCAGAGGCGGGCCCTCATCCTCATCACCATCAAGACATTGAGTGCCGTCTTCAGGTTCCCGCCGGCGCAGCCTGAGCGTGATGTCAGGGCACCACAGTTTTATTCGTGATGGATCAGGAACAAGGCCAGCGCGGGTTTGGTGTCGGCGCTCGCGATGAGGTCGAAGTCTGCGGGCAAGGCTTTTAACTGG
>CANFVX010000151.1 GCA_947450495.1 Gammaproteobacteria bacterium | reverse complement strand
GGTTCTTCTTCCAGTTGAACGACGGCGAGCAGTTGTACGACAGGAGCTTGCCCGGGCAGGCCTGCTGCACGGCCTGCGCGAATTCACGCGCGAAGCCCAGATCCGGCGTGCCGGTTTCGCACCACACCAGATCCGCATAGGGGGCGTAGGCGATACCACGGCTGATGGCCTGTTCCAGGCCGTTCTTCACGCGGTAGAAGCCTTCCGGGGTGCGCTCACCGGTAAGGAAGGGCTTGTCGTTGGCGTCGTGGTCGCTGGTCAGCAGGTTGGCGGCTTCGGCGTCGGTACGGGCCAGCACGATGGTCGGCACGCCCATGACGTCGGCGGCGAACCGCGCGGCGACCAGTTTCTCGACCGCTTCTTGCGTCGGCACCAGCACTTTACCGCCCATGTGACCGCATTTCTTCACGGCCGCGAGCTGGTCTTCAAAGTGCACACCTGCGGCGCCGGCGGCGATCATGTTCTTCATCAGTTCGAAAGCGTTGAGCACGCCACCGAAACCGGCTTCGGCGTCCGCCACGATGGGCAGGAAGTAATCGACATAGCCTTCGTCGCCGGGGCCGATGCCGCGCGACCACTGGATTTCATCCGCGCGCTTGAAGGTGTTGTTGATGCGACGAACCATGGTCGGCATCGAGTCGTAGGCGTACAGCGACTGGTCGGGATACATGGTCTCGGAAGTGTTGCCATCGGCGGCAACCTGCCAGCCGGACAGATACACGGCTTCCAGCCCGGCTTTCGCCTGCTGCATGGCCTGTCCGGCGGTGATCGCACCGAACGCGTTGACGTAGCCCTTCTTGGCGCCGCCGTTCACTTTGGCCCACAGGATTTCGGCGCCACGCTGAGCGAGGGTGTGTTCAATCTTCACGGTGCCGCGCAGGCGCACGACATCCTCGGCGGAATAATCGCGGCGCACACTGGCCCAGCGCGGGTTGGTCGCCCAATCCTTCTTGAGTTGTTCCACCTGATCACTGAAAGAGGACATCGTCTTTTACTCCTGACATTCACAACGCACTGTCGATAGCCTGCCGCAGGGACAGGCCTGTGAGGTTTGCTTCAAAGATTCCGGAACACCCGGTCTTGCGGGCCCACTGCGCTTGCGCGTCGGTGGCGGTCTCTATCGTCGACGCCACCACCGTGCATGCCACCATGCCTCGAGTCGCGCATCGACATTTCATTTCGCATGCGGGAGCGCATGCCTTCGCGAATGAGCCTGAGTGCCGCGGGGCGGCGGGCCTGCCCGGAGGGGCAACGCGGAAATGGAAAACCGTTCGATGGTGCGCCGCAAACCGCAATCGTGTCAACCCGAAAAACGGCAGGCTCACGCTGTGATCCTGCGCCCGCTAACCATTGGGCCGAATGCGATCGACGCGCGTAATCAATGAAACTGCTCGCCGTGTTCCGCTTTCGATGAACGGCCGTATCGTTAGGCAGAGGGCGCTCCTATAATCGGGTCACGATCAGGCTCTAAGGCACTTAGTACTTCTCAACATCATGGCGTCAAAAACAGGCACAGAAAAAGATTCGGGCGTTGCCGTTCAGGAATCGCAACCGAAAACCAAAACCCCGCCGCTCTACAAGGTGGTGATGTTGAACGATGACTACACGCCGATGGAATTTGTCGTGCATGTGTTGGAGCGTTTTTTCAATCTTGATCGGGTGGCGTCCACCCGAATCATGTTAGAGATCCATACACGGGGCAAAGGCGTCTGCGGCGTCTTTACCCGGGAGGTCGCTGAAACCAAAGCCGCGCAGGTCAACGCCTACGCGCGCGAAAATCAGCATCCACTGCTGACCACGCTGGAAGCAGCGTGATCGGCCAGGCGTTTCGATGAAGTTGAAAGGCAGGGATACACCATGCTGAGCAAGGAACTGGAAACGACCTTGAACCTCGCGTTCAAGTCCGCCCGCGAACAACGCCACGAATTCATGACCGTCGAGCATTTATTGCTCGCGCTAATCGATAACCCCACCGCCGCCAAGGTGCTGCGCGCCTGCGGTGCGGATCTCAACCAGCTGCGTCGCCAACTTACCGAGTTCATCCGCGACAACGCGCCGGTACTGCCCGAAGACGAAGAACGCGACACGCAACCCACCCTGGGTTTCCAGCGCGTGCTTCAGCGGGCTGTCTTCCACGTGCAGTCGTCCGGCAAGAAAGAAGTCACCGGCGCCAACGTGCTGGTCGCCATTTTTGGCGAGCGCGAATCGCAGGCCGTCTATCTCCTCGGCCAGCAAAACGTGGCCCGCCTGGACGTGGTGAACTGCATTTCCCACGGCATTTCCAAGGTGCAGGACGAAGAAGCCAGCAACGAGGCAAGCACCGGTAACGAGGAAAGCGAGGGCGAACAGGGCGACAACCCGCGCAACGCACTCGACAACTTCTGCACCAACCTCAACGAGCAGGCGCGTAAGGGCAAAATCGACCCGCTGATCGGTCGGCACGAAGAAGTAGAGCGCACCGTCCAGATCTTGTGCCGCCGCCGCAAGAACAATCCGCTGTATGTGGGCGAAGCGGGCGTTGGCAAAACCGCCATCGCCGAAGGCCTCGCCAAGAAGATTGTGGACGGCGAAGTGCCTCAGGTGCTGAGCACCGCCACCATCTACTCGCTGGATCTCGGCGCCCTGCTCGCCGGCACCAAATATCGCGGTGACTTCGAGAAGCGGCTCAAGGCCGTGATCAACGCGCTGAAGAAAGAACCGGGCGCGGTGCTCTTTATCGACGAAATCCACACCATCATCGGCGCCGGCGCGGCGTCGGGCGGTGTGATGGATGCCTCCAATCTGATAAAACCCATGCTCGCCTCGGGCGAGATCAAGTGCATCGGCTCCACGACCTATCAGGAATACCGCGGCATTTTCGAGAAAGACCGCGCGCTCGCCCGTCGCTTCCAGAAAATCGACGTGCCGGAACCGTCCATCGAAGAAACCTACAAGATTCTGCAGGGCCTGAAGTCGCGCTTCGAAGAACACCACGAAGTGAAGTACACCAGTCAGGCGCTGCGCTCTGCCGCCGAACTGACCGCGCGCTACATCAACGACCGCCACCTGCCGGACAAGGCGATCGACATCATCGACGAAGCCGGCGCGCGCCAGCGCCTGTCGCCGCCGTCGCGCCGTAAAAAGACCATCGGCGCGCCGGAAATCGAAGAAATCGTGGCCAAGGTCGCGCGCATACCGCCCAAGAGCGTCTCCACCTCCGATCGCGAAGTGCTCCAGCATCTGGAACGAAACCTCAAGATGGTGGTGTTTGGTCAGGACGAAGCCATCGAAATGCTCGCTACCGCGATCAAGATGGCGCGCTCCGGCCTCGGCCAAACCGAAAAGCCCATCGGCTCCTTCCTGTTTGCCGGCCCCACGGGCGTTGGCAAAACCGAAGTCACCCGCCAACTGGCGCGCGTGCTGGGCATTGAGCTGGTGCGCTTCGATATGTCCGAGTACATGGAGCGTCATACGGTGTCGCGTCTCATCGGCGCCCCGCCGGGCTATGTGGGTTACGACACCGGCGGCCTTCTGACCGAAGCCATCAACAAGCAGCCGCATGCGGTGCTGTTGCTGGACGAAATCGAAAAAGCCCATCCGGATGTGTTCAACGTGCTGCTGCAGGTGATGGACCACGGCACGCTGACCGACGCCAACGGCCGCAAGACCGACTTCCGCAACGTGATTGTGGTGATGACCACCAACGCCGGCGCGGATCGCGTGAGCCGGGCTTCGATTGGTTTCGCCAAGCAGGATCACTCCAGCGACGCGATCGAAGAAATCAAACGCATGTTCAGCCCGGAATTCCGCAACCGTCTGGACGCCATCATCCAGTTCAGCGCGTTGGATCCCGTCACCATTGCCCACGTCGTCGACAAATTCATCATCGAACTGGAAAGCCAGCTCGATGCGAAGAAAGTCACCGTGGAAGTGGGGCCGGACGCGCGCGCCTGGCTCGCCGAGCACGGCTACGATCGGCTCATGGGTGCACGTCCGATGGCGCGCCTCATCAAGGAGAAGATCAAAAAGCCGCTGGCCGAAGAACTTCTCTTTGGCAGCTTGGTGCATGGTGGGCATGTCAACGTGGCGGTGCGCGACGACGACATCGTGGTGGAAGTCGAAAGCGAAACGCCGGTGGCCGATCTGGCCTAGGCCTCGCGGGTGCTGCGTCCGGCTAAGCCGGGCGTAGCACCTTCACCAGCACCACCGAATTCCGCTGATAGTTGTAGAGCGCCTGCCGGGCCATCGGCAGGTCTTCAATCCCGCTTCTCACGTAACCCCGCTCCTGAAACCAGTGCGTGGTCTGGGTCGTCAACACAAACACTTCGCGCAGGCCCGCTAACTCGGCGCTGCGCTCCAGCGCATCCAGCAACACCGCCCCGTAGCCGCTCCGCCGATAGTCCGGATCGACCGCAATACACGCCAGCTCGGCCATGCCGTCAGCCCGATAGGGGTAGACCGCGCCGCAGGCCACCGTTGCGCCGTCGCGCACCATCACCTGAAATCGGTCTATCTCACGCTCGAGTTTCTCGCGCGACCGCTTCACCAGCACGCCTTCGGCTTCCAGCGGCTCGATCAAGCCCAGAATGCCGCCAACATCCCCGATGGTCGCCGGCCGCAGCTGGTCGAAGGGCACGCTACTGATAAGCGTGCCCACACCGTCGCGGGTAAAGAGTTCGAGTAAGAGCGCGCCGTCGGCGGCGCTGGCCACCAGATGCACCCGCTCCACGCCGCCTTCGCTGGCCTTGAGCGCACTGGCGAGAATGGTGGCGGGTGGTCCATTGAGCGCGGCGGGCTCGCGCAATTCATGCGGGGTGAGCTGGCGCCGCACCACGCCTTGGGCGTCTTGCACTTCGGCCTGCGGCGTGTAGAGCACCAGCTTGCTGGCGCCCAGCGCCATCGCCGTTTCGGTGGCTAAATCGAGCGCATTCAGGCTGAACAGCTCGCCGGTGGGGGAATGGGCCAGCGGTGAAATGAGCACAATGTCGGCGTGTTTGAGCTGCCCGCGCAGCGAGGCCACATCCAGCTTTCGCGTCTCGCCGGTGAATTCGAGGTCTACGCCGTCGATCACGCCCACCGGCTGCGCGGTAATGAAATTTCCGCCAACGATGCGCAGGTCTTCGGCTTCCGCCTGCGGCGGGCCGGTCATATGCGCAAATTGTGATTCGAGCGCGTAGCGGACATTCGTTACCGCCTGCCGCACTTCCAGCAGGCTCGCGCTGTCGGTCACGCGAAGGTCGCGCACGAGCCGCGTGGGGATGCCGGCGCTGCGAAGTCTGGCCTCGACCTGCGGCCGCGCGCCGTGCACCAGCACCAGCTTCACCCCGATGCCACACAGCAAAGCCAGGTCCTGCACGATTTGCGGAAAGCTCGCGGCGTCGATCGCCTCCCCGCCCAGATACACCACAAAGGTCTGGTCGCGATGCGCGCGCAAATACGGCGAGGCCTCGCGCATGAAGCCCACAAATCGCTGCTGGTCTGGTGGCGTCCACTTCGACATGGTGTTGCAAGCCCGGGGTTGGGAAAATGAAAAACGCCGAAAGGCGTGAACGGCCGCATTCTACATGGCGTTGCTTCGACGGCACGCGGTTCGCTGGTTATGATGCGGGCCCGTCCGGGGCGCCCTTAGCCCCGGCATCCTCAACCTCCGGAGCAGACGATGGCAAACAAAATCAACCGGCAGAGTGCCCGCATCACCGAACCCAAATCGCAGGGCGCCTCACAGGCCATGCTCTACGCCACGGGCCTTACCCCGGCCGATATGTCGAAGGCGCAGGTCGGGATCGCCAGCGTCTGGTTTGAAGGCAACCCCTGCAATATGCACCTGCTGACGCTGGGCGACGCAGTCAAAAAAGGCGTCTCGGCGGCCGGCATGATTGGCATGCGCTTCAACACCATCGGGGTCAGCGACGGCATCTCGATGGGCACCGACGGCATGAGCTACTCGCTGCAATCCCGCGAAATCATCGCCGATTCCATCGAAACCATCATGGGCGGTCAGTGGTATGACGGCCTCGTCACGATCCCGGGCTGCGACAAGAACATGCCGGGTTGCGTGATGGCGATGGCCCGCCTCAACCGGCCGGCGCTCATGGTCTACGGCGGCACCATCAAGCCCGGCCATTCGCGCGGCGAGACGCTGGACATCATTTCCGCCTTCCAGAGCTACGGCGCCTATCTCGGCGGCAGCATCGACGATGCCCGCCGCGAAGAAATCGTGCGCCACGCTTGCCCCGGCGCCGGCGCCTGCGGCGGCATGTACACCGCCAACACCATGGCCTCGGCCATCGAGGCGATGGGGCTTTCGCTGCCCTACAGCTCCTCCACCCCGGCGGTCGACCCGCTGAAGCAGCAAGAATGCGTGCGCGCCGGCGAAGCGGTCCGCCTCCTGCTCGAGCGCGACATCAAGCCGCGCGACATCATGACCCGCGCCGCCTTTGAAAACGCGATGGTGGTGGTGACCGTACTCGGCGGTTCCACCAACGCGGTGCTGCATTTGCTCGCGATGGCGCGCGCGGCCGAAGTCGATCTCACCATCGACGACTTCCAGGCCGTCAGCGATCGCATTCCCTTCCTCGCGGACCTCAAACCCAGCGGCAAATACGTGATGGAAGACGTGCAGGGCATTGGCGGGATTCCGGCGGTGATGAAATACCTGCTGGAGAAAGGCCTCATCGACGGCTCCTGCCTGACCTGCACTGGCTACACCATCGAAGAAAATCTGCGCGACCTGCCCGGCCTCACACCCGGCCAGCAGGTGCTGCGACCGATCGAAGATCCCATCAAGGAATCCGGTCACATCCGCATCCTCAAAGGCAATCTCGCCCCGGGTGGTTCGGTGGCCAAGATCACCGGCAAGGAAGGTCTGCGCTTTGAAGGTCCCGCCAAGGTTTACGACTCCGAAGAACTCATGCTGGCCGCGCTGGAGCGCAAGGAAATCGCCAAGGGCGACGTGGTGGTCATTCGCTACGAAGGCCCGCAGGGCGGCCCCGGCATGCCGGAAATGCTCACCCCCACCTCCGCCATCATGGGCGCCGGCCTGGGCAGCGATGTAGCGATGCTGACCGACGGTCGCTTCTCCGGCGGCTCGCATGGTTTCATCGTCGGCCACGTGGTACCGGAAGCTCAACAGGGCGGTCCGATTGCGCTGATTCAAAACGGCGACCTCATCACCATCGACGCCGAAACCAACCGCATCGATGTGAACCTGAGCGATGCCGAACTCGCCAGCCGCAAGGCCGCCTGGGTGATGCCGCCCTACAAGGCCACCCGCGGCACGCTGTACAAGTTCATCAAGACGGTGAAGTCGGCGTCGGAAGGTTGCGTGACGGACGAATAGTCTGGCGTTCACAGCCACCGGCCGCAGGCGCAGGAGAATGCGCCGGCTTGGTCGGTGGTCGGGGTGGTGCAGCAGGGAGAGATCTGGCAGGGACGCTTGAGAAACCCTTATCCGGACACGCCAGCACCAGCCGCGCGCCCTTCGACAAGCTCAGGGCGAACGGTAACGCGGGCTGTTGCAAGCGCGCCCTAAAAGTGGACCGCAACGCCCTACCCCGAATCACTGCTACTGCACAAAAACCGTTCGGGCTGAGCTTGTCGAAGCCTGAACGGTTGGCACGCCATTAACGGCCATGAGCCGCTATATAAGCTCGAACAGGGTTACGCCGCGCCCCACCGCGAATCACTGCCACTGCACAAAAACCGTTCGGGCTGAGCTTGTCGAAGCCTGAACGGTTGGCACGACAGTAACGACCATGACGCCGCCAACTAAGCTCAAACAGGGTTACGCCGCGCCCCACCTCACCCTCCCGCGAATCACTGCCACTGCACAAAACCGTTCGGGCTAAGCTTGTCGAAGCCTGAACGGTTGGCACGACAGTAACGACCATGACGCCGCTAACTAAGCTCAAACAGGGTTACGCCGCGCCCTACCTCGCCCTCCCGCGAATCACTGCCACTGCACAAAACCGTTTGGGCTGAGCTTGTCGAAGCCTGAACGGTTGGCACGACAG
>CANFVX010000150.1 GCA_947450495.1 Gammaproteobacteria bacterium | reverse complement strand
TGGAGTCAACGCTGGCCGCGCTGGCGGCGCGCGCCGCCGACACGCTGGAGGTCATTCTGGAAGACGATCAGCGCGCCCGCGAGCGGGCCATCAATCTCATAAAGGCCCGTGCCTGATGCTGCAAATCCTGCAAACCCTGCTGGCCTTTATCGGTGCGCTGGGCCTGCTGGTAACCATTCATGAGTACGGCCACTATCAGGTGGCGCGCAGTTTGGGAGTGCGCATTCTGCGATTTTCGGTTGGCTTTGGTCCTGCGCTATGGAGCCGCCGATTGGGGGTGGACCAGACCGAGTTCGTGATTGCGGCGATTCCGCTTGGTGGCTACGTGAAGATGCTGGACGAGCGGGAAGGGCCGGTAGACCCGGCCGAGCTGCATCGTGCGTTCAACACGCAGCACGTCTGGAGGCGCATCGCCGTCGTGGTGGCCGGGCCGCTGGCGAATCTGGTCCTCGCATTTTGTCTCTACTGGTTAATGTTCATGACCGGCGTGTCTGGACCGAAACCTTTCATTGGTGAGGTCAAGGCGGGCGGCTTCGCGGCCGTGGCGGGCCTTCAGGCAGGGGATGAGATCATCGCAGTTGACGGTCACCCAACCGCAATTTGGGACAATGTGCTGAATACCGCGATTGAAGCGATTCTCGACGCCCGACGCGTGGAACTCACGACGCGCCATCAGGACGGCACCACGCGTATCAGCACCCTCGATCTCGCCACGCTGTCGGTAGACGACCTGTCCGGCGGCATGTTCTTCGACAAACTCGGCTTCAAGCCACAGCGCCCGCGACTACCGGCTCGCATCGGCAAGCTGGTGCCTGGCGGTGCCGCGGAACAGGCGGGGCTCCATCCCGGCGACTTATTACTCACGCTCAATGGGGAAGCGATTGAGGATTGGTCCGTGTGGGTCGAACGGATCAGAGCGAACGCCGGCAAGCCCTTACAGATCGGGCTTACGCGCGACGGGCTGCCCCTCACGCTCAGCATCGTGCCCCACAGCGCCAGCGATGGCGGCAAGCTGGTGGGGCGGATCGGTGCCGAAGTGGCGATACCGGATGAGGCTGCATCCGGCGTGGTGATGGGCGTCGAGCGCTTTGGCCCGCTGGAGGCGATTCGGCCAGCGGCTGAGCGGACCGGAGCGGTGGCTTTGACCAGCCTTAAATTCATGCACCGGATGCTGGTGGGCGAGGCGTCAACCCATAATCTCAGCGGCCCCATCAGCATCGCCCAGTTCGCCGGCGCCTCGGCCCGTCTGGGCTTCTCGAGATTCCTGGAGTTCATGGCGCTGGTCAGCGTGAGTCTCGGCATCATGAACCTTCTGCCGGTGCCCGTGCTGGATGGCGGACACTTGATGTATTACCTCGTAGAAGCCATCATGCGACGGCCTCTACCGGAACGCGTGCAGGCCTATGGGCAGCACCTCGGATTGATGGTCTTGATGAGTTTGATGGGGCTCGCGCTCTACAACGACATCCTGCGAATTTTCTGATAACGCTGGCGACCACGAAAACAAACAAGAGATGCGGAATACGCGCGCACCGCGATGGCTGGCTCTGCTGGCCGCAGGCTTGCTCCTGCAAAATGCCACCGCCGACGACTTCGTCGTCGACGACATCCGCGTCACCGGTCTGCACCGGATTGCGCCGGGCACTGTCTTCAACTATCTGCCTATTACCGTCGGTGACCGCGTCGATGAAAAGCGAACGCAGGAAGCCCTGCGGGCTCTGTTCAAGACCGGTTTCTTCAAGGACGTCAAACTTGATCGCGATGGCGAAGTGCTCGTCGTTACAGTGGTCGAACGCGAATCCATCGCCGACATCACCTTCAAAGGCAATAAGGCGATCAAGACCGAAGACCTCACCAAGGGCTTGGCTGAGGCCGGGTTCGCCAAGGGTGAAGTCTTCAACGAAGGCAAACTCGACAAAGTCACTCAGGAATTGCGTCGCCAGTACTATTCCAACGGCAAGTACGGCGTGCGAATCGACCCCAAGGTGGTCCCGCTAGACGACAACACCGTCACCATCGCGTTCAACATTTACGAAGGTGAAGGCGCGCGGATTCGGCAGATTAATATCATCGGCAACAAGGTCTTCACCGACAAAGCGCTGCTGGATGAATTCAAACTCAAGACGCAGAACTGGCTGAGCTGGTTTACCAAAAACGACCAGTACTCCAAGCAGAAGCTCGGCGGCGATCTTGAAGCCCTACGCTCGAAGTATCAGGACAACGGTTATCTCGATTTCCATGTTGAATCGACGCAAGTGTCGATCACACCGGACAAGGCGGATATTTACATCACCGTCAACATTGCAGAGGGCGAGCAGTACACGCTCTCGGACGTCAAACTTGCTGGTCGCCTGATCGTGCCCGAGGCCGAACTGTTCAAGCAGGTGCTGACCAACAAAGGGACACTGTTTTCCCGTAAACAAGTGACCCAGACGACCAAGAATCTGACCGATCGCCTCGGCGACGAAGGCTATGCCTTTGCCAACGTCAACTCCATTCCCAAGCTCGACCGCAAGGCCCGCACAGTCTCGCTCAGCTACTACGTTGACCCTGGCCAACGGGTGTACGTGCGTCGGCTGAACTTCTTCGGCAACGCCAAAACCCGCGACGAAGTCATGCGGCGTGAAATGCGTCAGATGGAGGGCGGCTGGATTTCGACCGCCAAGGTGGAGCGCTCAAAAATCCGCCTGCAGCGCTTGGGCTATTTTGAGGAAGTGAACGTTGAAACGCCGGCGGTGCCCGGTACGACGGATCAGGTGGATGCGAACTTTACGGTGAAGGAACGCCCGTCCGGCAACCTGATGCTCGGCGTGGGTTTCTCGCAGTCGCAGGGCATCATCTTTAACACCAACCTCACCCAGAACAACTTTCTGGGTAGCGGCAAGAGCGTTAGCCTCAGCTTCAACAACAGCGAAGTGCAGCAGATTTTCCGGATTGGCTACACCGACCCGTTCTGGACGGTGGACGGCATCAGCCGCAGTTTCAACATCGGCTGGTCGGAGACCGATCCGGGTGCGCGCCTGAACAACGTTGCGCGCTACAGCTCGCGCGTGGCGAGCGCTGGCGTGGGCTTCGGCATCCCGCTGAGCGAGTACAACACCATTGGCTTTGGCGCGAGTTTCGAAGACACCAACATCGGCATCGATCCCTATTTTCTCTCCTATGACGTTGCGAAGTTCATTGCCAACGAGGGTGATAAATTCAAAACGATTCGGCTGAATACCTCTTTCTCCTACGACACGCGTAACTCCGGTCTCTTCCCCACCAAGGGTACTTTGCAGCAGATCAGGTTCGAGGCCGCCGCGCCGCCGGGTGACCTTGAATACTGGAAGGTAAACTACGACTCCCGCGTGTTCATCCCGCTGTACAAAGAGTACGTGTTGTTGCTGAAGGGGCAGGTGGGCTACGGCGATTCTTACGGCAGCACCTTTGAGTTGCCGTTTTTCGAGAACTTCTACGGCGGTGGCCCGCGCTCGGTGCGCGGGTTTGAAGAAAGCTCACTTGGACCCAAAGACCAGTACGGCCAGTCCTATGGCGGTAACGTGCTGCTTTCGGGTAACGCCGAACTCATCATTCCGATCCCGGGTTTGAAAGAACTCAAGTCTGTCCGCCTCACGGCGTTTTTCGATGCGGGCAACATCTACTCTACGAAGAGCGCATACATCATCTACAGCGAGCAGGGACGCCCGATTGCCGTGTCGCCCGCTGACGACATCGACCTCTCCATGCTCAGAATGTCGACCGGTTTGTCCGGCGTATGGCTATCGCCGTTCGGTATGCTTTCGGTTAGTATCGCGCAGCCGTTTAATGAGCAAACCGGGGACCGAATCCAGAAGTTCCAATTCACATTTGGCACCAATTTCTAGCGGGATGACGCGCTTTACTGCGGTCACTGTATCCGTGCCCAAGCGGGCTTAAATCCACCAGCATTTTCAGAGATAGAGCGAAGACCATGTCGAAGTTAAACCTTATCCTTGGCCTTGGAATCGCGGCCTCCGTCGCGTTGTCTTCTAACGTCGCTGCGGCGGACTACAAAATCGGCGTCGTGCAGGCGGTGCGTGTACTCGAAGCGGCCCCGCAAGCCGAGGCCGCCAAAAAGAAACTTGAAACTGAATTTGCCGGCAAAGACAAATCGCTTGTTGGCAAACAAAAAGAACTCAAATCAATGGAAGACCGCGCGCAAAAAGACGCTGCGATCATGAGCGAATCCGAGCGCGCCCGCCTGGAACGCGACGTGATGAATATGCGCCGCGAGCTGAAGCGCGACTCCGACGAATTCCGCGACGACGTTAATTTCCGTCGCAACGAAGAGTTCGCCAAAATCCAGAAGATGATCGTCGAAGCGATCCAGTCGATCGCTGCTGAACAGAAATACGATCTGGTGCTCGGAGAAGGCGTCATCTTCGCCAGCAAGGCCGTCGACATTACCGATTTGGTCATCGACCGCCTGAAGAAATCTGCGAAGTAAGCTTCGCTAAAGTCGACACGGCGCCCTTGGTGGCGCCGTCGTACTGCGGCCCGGCTCTAGACTAGATGCTGGCGCCGCCGGTGGATCTGCCTCAAGCGGGTCCCTGTGGTGATGAAACCTTCTGCGAAGGTTTTTGGTTCAAATCTGCTACGGTCGCCTCGACGACAGTTTCTGATGAGGCCCAGCGCTTTTGGCGCGAGGCTGGAGATTCCTGCCCGTGATTGAGAATCCTTCGGCGATCGACATCCGGAAAATTCTCGAGATGCTGCCGCATCGCTATCCGTTCCTGCTGGTGGATCGGGTTCTGGAATGCGTCCCCTCCGAGAGTATTAAGGCCATCAAGAACGTTACGATCAACGAACCGTTCTTTATGGGCCACTTTCCGGGCAGGCCGGTGATGCCAGGCGTCCTGTTACTGGAAGCCATGGCCCAATCAACAGGCGTGCTGGCCTATCTTTCCGACCAGGCCAAGAACGATACCCGTAGCATTTATTATCTGGTGGGCGTGGACAAAGCGCGTTTCCGCCGCCCGGTAGGGCCCGGCGATCAGGTCATTTTGGCGGCCCGCTTGCAGCGCTGCATTCGCGGCATCTACAAGTTCGAAACCACCGCTCACGTCAACGACGAACTGGTGGCTGTGGCCGACTTCATGACCACCGCGATGGAAGACAGCGCTTGATCGATCCCTCTGCCCAGGTGCACCCCGAGGCGCGTCTGGCACCCGACGTCAGCGTGGGGCCATGGACGTCGATCGGGCCCGGCGTCGAAATCGGGGCGGGCACCAGCATCGGCTCTCACTGCGTCATCAAAGGCCCAACGCGCATCGGCGCCAACAACCGCATTTACCAGTTCTGCTCCATCGGTGAAGACCCACAGGATAAAAAATTCGACCCTGCGTGTGGCGCGAGCCTGGAGATTGGCGACAACAACACCATTCGGGAATATGTGAGTATCAACCGCGGCACCCCGCATGGCGGCGGCGTGACCCGGCTAGGCAACCACAACTGGATGATGGCCTATTGCCATATCGCCCATGATTGCCAAATTGGTAACCACACGATCTTTGCCAACAACGCCACGCTAGCCGGGCATGTTGAAGTGCAGGACTACGCGATTCTGGGCGGCTTTGTTGGCGTACATCAGTTTTGTCGGGTAGGCGAAAGCAGCTTCGCGGCGATCTCGGCGGTGATCGTTAAAGACGTGCCGCCCTATTTCATGGTGGACGGCAACACGGCCCGCGCGCGCGCGGTGAATCGCGAAGGGCTCAAGCGTCGAGGCTTCGCCCCGGAAACGATTGAAACCATCAAGCGTGCTTACAAGACTTTGTATCGCCAGAGCCTGACGCTTGAGCGCGCGCGGGAAGAACTCGCACCGGTGGCGCTCCAGCACCCTGAGGTGGCCAAACTGCTCGATTTTATTCAGGCCTCCCGTCGCGGCATCGTACGCAATCGGGCGGGGTGAGCATTTCCCCGGCGATGGCCGAGGCTGAGCAAGCCCACACTGCTATGGCGATGGCCGACGCGCTTCCCGTTCCCTTGCGGCGTGTCGCCCTCATCGCGGGCGAAGCCTCCGGTGACCAGCTCGGGGCGAGCGTGATCGAAGGCTTACGCGCGCGCCATCCCCATGTTGAATTCGTCGGGATGTGCGGTCCTCGCATGGCGGCGGCCGGCTGCCGCGCGCTGGCGGACGTCGAAGAGCTGAACGTGATGGGCATCGTCGAGATCCTTCGACACTATCCGCGGCTCCGTCGCCTGCGGGCTCGCCTTACCGCCGACATTCTCACCTTGCGCCCTGATGTGGTCATCGGGATCGACGTGCCGGATTTTACGTTCTGGATGGAAGCACGCTTCAAGCAAGCCGGGATTTTTTCCGTTCATCTGGTTTGCCCACAGGTCTGGGCCTGGCGAGCGAGCCGCATTCCGTCTCTGGCGAAAGCGGTCGACCTTATGCTCACCCTGTTCCCCTTTGAGGCGCCGTTTCTTGCCGGCCACGGCATTAAGGCGTCTTTCATCGGACATCCCTTGGCAGATCGCATCCCGGCGGCGCCAGACCGCATCGCCACTCGCCAAAAATTGGGCTTGGCGGCGAGCGGGCCGCTGGTCGCCTTGATGCCGGGCAGCCGCCGGCAGGAATTGTCCCGCCACGTTGATTTGTTCCTGCTGGCCGCGCAGCGCCTGCAGGCGGTGATGCCCGATACCCGCTTTGTCGCCGGCGCTGTTCACGCCGCCGCGGCCCGCCAAATTCTCGAGCGTCATGCCGCGCTCGCGCCAAAGCTCCCGCTCACGGTGGTGGAACGGCAGGCATCCGAGGTACTGATTGCCGCAGATACCGCGCTGGTGGTGTCGGGCACCGTCAGCCTCGAATCCGCGCTGTGCGGCACGCCGGCGGTCGTGGCCTATCGGATGGCAGCGCTGAGCCATTGGTGGCTGCGCCGTCTGGTCACGGTAGCGCATATCGCACTGCCTAATTTGCTGCTGGAAAAACGTCTTTTCCCCGAGTTCGTGCAAAACGAAGCCACGCCCGACGCGCTGGCCGGAGCGCTCGAAAAATGGTTGCGTGACGGGCCGGCACGAGAGGCCGCGCGCGCTAGCTGTGGGCAACTCCATCAACAGCTCGCCCAACAGGCGGGACGCAGCGCCGCGCTGGCGATTGAGCAAGGCCTGCGCGAACGGCACGAGGCGAGCGCGTGATTGCCGGGGTCGACGAAGCGGGGAGGGGGCCCTTGGCCGGGCCGGTAGTGGCGGCAGCCGTCGTGTTGTCAGCGAGCCATCCAATCGTCGGTCTCGCTGACTCCAAGCGTTTGAGCGCCCGCGCCCGTGAGCGCCTGCAGCACCAAATTCTGGCGCACGCGCAGTATCACGCCGTGGGGATTGCCACGGTGGAAGAAATTGAAACGCTGAATATTCTGCAGGCCAGTTTGCTCGCGATGCGGCGGGCGGTGCTGGCGCTGCCCTGTCTGCCGGCGGAAATTCTGGTGGATGGACTCCATACGCCAGCGGTGCCCTGCGCGGCACGCGCGCTGGTGGGCGGGGATGGACTGGAACCCGCCATCATGGCGGCTTCGATTCTCGCCAAGGTCAGCCGGGACGCCATGATGGACGAACTGGATCAACACTATCCTGTCTATGGCTTTGCGCGGCATCGCGGCTATGGTACGGCGGAACATCTTGCCGCCTTGCGACGTTACGGCCCGTGTCCCGCGCACCGGAAAACTTTTCGGCCGGTTGCCGAGTGGCGCACAGCATGAGCCGCCAACGCGGTATAAATGGACCGACCGCATCCGGTTCAGCCAGTCAGCAAGTTCAGGAGTAAGGCTTTGAGCGGCAATTCCTTCGTCCATCTTCATCTGCACACCGAATATTCGCTGGTGGACGGGATTGTGCGGATCGACGAACTCGCCGCGCGCGCCCGCGAACTGGGGATGGGGGCGGTCGCGGTGACTGACCAGAACAACCTCTTCGGGATGGTGAAGTTCTATCAGGAAATCGAGCGTGCCGGCCTCAAACCCATCATTGGCGCCGATGTCTGGGTGCGCGCCGTTGAGGATGGCGGCGAGCGTTCGCGTTTGGTC
>CANFVX010000149.1 GCA_947450495.1 Gammaproteobacteria bacterium | reverse complement strand
GCGCCACCGAATGATCCCACTGCGCGCTGTGGAAGCTCGCGCCGGCGAAGTTTTCGAGCCCCGGCAGCTGCGGCTGGTTGGGATGATGCAGGACGCCGGTTGCGGCGATGAGGACATCGGCCTCATCCGTGCGGCCGTCGGCCAGCGTCAGATGCCAGCGGCCGTTAAGCCACTCGCTGCGGGTGATTTCGGTGTTGAGCTGGATGCGCGGCATCACGCCGTATTTCACGGCCACGTGCTCGAAATAAGTCTGAATTTCATTCCCCGGCGCGAAGGTGCTGGACCAGGACGGATTGGGTTCAAAGCTGTAGGTGTACAAGTGCGCGGGCACGTCGCAGGCGATGCCGGGATAGGTGTTCTCCCGCCAGGTGCCGCCCACGCGCGCCGCCTTTTCGTAGATGACGTACTGACTGAAACCGGCGCGTTCGAGACGGATGCCGGCGAGGATGCCGGCCATCCCCGCACCGATCACAACGACGCGTAACGGGCGGGGGGTATGCGTGGACATAGAAAACTTCCGGGCTAGTACAGGCCTCAGGCCAGCGTGTGATAAACGTTCTGCACGTCGTCGTCCTGTTCCAGACGGTCGACCAGTTCCAGCACTTCCTTGGCCTTGTCTTCCGGCAAATCGGCGCTGGTGGTGCACACGTACTCGTGCTCCGCGGAGATGGGCGTGATGCCGCGATCTTCCAGCGCTTTCTGCACCTGGCCGAAATCCGGGAAATTGCAGCGGACGATGAGCAAGGGCTCGCCTTTCTCGCCTTCGCCTTCCCCCATCTCTTCCAGGCCGTGGTCGATGAGGTAGAGCTCGAGATCGTCCTGATCGATGCCGGCCGGATTGAGCTTGAACACGCCCATACGGTTGAACATGAACGACACGCTGCCGTTCACACCCAGGCTGCCGCCGAGCTTGTTGAAGATGCTGCGCACCGAGGCCACGGTTCGCACCGGGTTGTCGGTCGCGGTTTCCACCAGAATCGCCACGCCGTGCGGGGCGTAGCCTTCGTACATCACCACATCGTAATTGGTGGCGTCTTTGCCGGACGCGCGCTTGATCGCCGACTCGACCTTGTCTTTCGGCATGTTCACCGCGCGCGCGTTCTGAATCACGCGGCGGAGCGCCGGGTTGCTGGCCGGGTCCGGGCCACCGGCGCGGACCGCAATGGTGATGTCCTTGCCGACGCGGGTGAAGGCCTTTGCCATGCGGTCCCAGCGGGCAAACATGGTGTGTTTACGGGTTTCGAAAATACGTCCCATTGTGAGTCAACCTTGAGAGCGGAATTGGAGGATTCGGCCGGTGGCCGTCAGAGCGGCATGATTGCCGCTTAAGGCGTGGGTGACAAGCTTGGGCGAGCGCCAATACATGCTTCGACAAGCGGAGCTACCCACGGGGTTGAGGCTGTCAGTGCACAGTTCGCCCTTGTCGAAGTGCGGGTTGTTGCGCTGGAGATCTGGATGCCGGCCCGTTCATCCTTCGACAAGCTCAGGACGAACGGGGTTCGGGTGGACTCGGGACTCGGGACTCGGGACGCTCAGAGGTTTTGCCTCTCAGCTCACCGTTCGCCCTGAGCCTGTCGAAGGGCGAGCGCGGGGGCACCAATCAGACCGCATGGCCGACTGGTGCAGGTCTCGCCCGTTCATCCTTCGACAAGCTCAGGACGAACGGGGTTCGGGGAACTCGGAACTCGGGACGCACAGAGGTTTTACCTCTCAGCTCAGTTCACCGTTCGCCCAGAGCCTGTCGAAGGGCGAGTGCGGAGGCACCAATCTGACCGCATGGCCGACTGGTGCAGGCCTCGCCCGTTCATCCTTCGGCAAGGACGAACGGGGTTCAGCACTTGCCTGGCGCCTTACGCCGCCCGCGCCAGCCGGCCCTTACCAAAGCGCAACAACTGACCGGAGAAGGTGTTCGTCTCCTTGTCGTTCTCGATGGTGATTTGGCCGTTGACCAGAATGTAGCGATAACCCTGCGCGCGCTGGATGCGGCGCCACTCGCCGCCCGGCAGGTCGTGCACGATTTCGCCCGGCAGCACGTTCAGGTTTTCGTAGTCGTACACGATGATGTCGGCCGGCGCGCCGCGACGGATCACGCCACGGTTCGCGAAGCCCGCGACCATCGCCGGCAGAGTGCTCAAGCGCCAGTGCGCTTCTTCCAGACTCATCATGCCGTGCTCACGCACCGCCTTGCAGATGGTTTCGGTGGGGTAGCGCCCGGCGGTCAGGAACTTGGTGTGCGCGCCGCCGTCGGAGACGCCAAAAATCACATAGGGGTTGTCGACGACTTCGCCCATATAGCCCGGCCAGCTATTGGTGCCGGCGGCGAAGAATTCGGTTTTGAGTTTGTCGTGCACGGCGATGTCGAGCATGGCGTCCACCGGATGCTTGCCCAGCTTCTCGGCAATCGCGCCAATCATCATGTCGCGATATTGCTCGGTTTCCGGGGAGGCCGGGCCGGTGACCACCAGCTGCGGAATGCCGGAGGTGACCAGCACGGGCATCTGGCTTTTCAGCACCGCGCGCCGCGCCGGGTCGGCAAACTTGGCGAGCTTTTCTTCCACCGTGCCGAGGCAGGCTTCGCGCCACGCCGGGCGCTCGTCCCACAGGTTCCAGTCTTCCAGCGTGAAGCCGTAGCCGGCGTCGGTAGTGAGGCCCTGACCGTAAACGCGCAGGCCGCGCTGGTGGCAGCTATTCAGCCATTTCAGGCTGCCGCGATGCACTTCCGGCTTGTGGTCGTAGACCTGGAGCACGTTCCACACCATCGGCCGGCCGGAGATGTCGGTCAGGCGTTCGATGTGCGCCTGATCGCGCTCTACCGAGCCGGAGGCGATGGTCATCTGCATAAAGCCTTCGTTGCGCTTGCCGAGCACCGCGGCGAGGCGCTCGCAGGTTTCGTCGTGCATGACGTCGGTCACCATCGGGGTGCCGTCGTAATCGAGCTGGACGGCCGCCGGGCCATTGGGCATCAGGCGCTGGGCGGACCAGCCGCAGCCGCCGGCGTCGAGCGATTCTTCAAACAGGCGGCAGATTTCGGCGTGTTCTTTCTCGGTGGGCATGCGCCCGGCCTTGGCGTCTTCCAACCCCATCACCCACACCAGCAAGGGACCTACCGGCACATAGGGCAGGATGTTCATGGCTTTGGGCGCGCGGTCGACGCTGTCGAGAAACTCGGGGAAGGTCGTCCAGTCCCAGGGCATGCCTTCTTTCATCGACACATAGGGCACGGCTTCGACGCGGGTCATGGAGAGCATGGCGCGTTCGCGCTCTTCCGGACGCACCGGTGCAAAGCCAAAGCCGCAGTTGCCGATCGCGGCGGAGGTAATGCCATGCCAGCCGGACAGCGTGCAGTAGGGGTCCCAGAACAGCTGGGCGTCATAGTGCGTGTGAAGGTCGACGAAACCCGGGGCGACGATGCAGCCGTGAGCGTCGATTTCGCGTTTGCCGGCATGGGCGGGCAGGCGGCCGATGTCGGCCACCACGCCGTTTTTGATGCCGACGTCGGCGCGATAACGGGCGACGCGCGTGCCATCGATGAGCATGCCGTTACGGATCACCAAGTCAAACTCAGCCATGAAAGTCTCCCCTTGAGCCCATGCGCCGACGGGCGTGTTGTTGGAATGCGTGGCCGGAATTTAGCACCTGCCGCGCGGGCCGCCCACTGCCCGCTGCTTGCTTCAAGCGTGAGGCCGGTGTACCAAGAACCCCCAACTCAAGAACAACAATGCGCAAGCAGGAGGACTCATGCCCGTCGCCACTCTCGAACGCACGCTGAACGCGCCACTCGATTACTGCTGGGCCTGGCTCGCCGACTTCGGCGCGCTGGATAAGCTCCACCCGCCGGGCAACCTCACCGAATTCACGTGCGAAGGCAGCCATATCGGCGCCCGTCGCTTCGCGCGCTTCAAGCCGGAACTGGGTGTGGATGGTCAAATTATTGAGCGACTGGACGTGGCTGTGCCGCAGCGAGTCATCGTCTACTCCATCGTTGAGAACTATCCGTTGCCGATGCTGGATTACGTGGCGGTGGTGCATTTCAGCGAGGCCGGTCAGGGTAAGACCCAGATTCGCTGGGAAGGGCACTACACCGAAGGCGCGCTGCCAGCGGCCCAGATGGATCCGCTGTTACAGGACTTTTATGGGCTCTTCATGGGCAATATCGAAAAGGCCTATGCGCTGGGCAAGAAGGCGGGGGAAACGCCTTACTGAGGGTGACGCGCTGGTGGGTCCGCATGAATCCCGATGCCCCTGTTCGGTCTGAGTTTGCGGAAGAACGAGCGGTGAAAACCGCGGCCCGTTCATGCTTCGACAAGCTCAGCACGAACGGGGGAGAGGCCGAGGCGCGGACGGGAGATGCCGGCGCGCGGACGGGAGATGCCGGCGCGCGGACGGGAGATGCCGGCGCGCTGGCGGGTCCGCATGAATCCTGATACCCCTGTTCGGTCTGAGCTTGCGGAAGAACGAGCGGTGAAAACCGCGGCCCGTTCATGCTTCGACAAGCTCAGCACGAACGGGGAGAGGCCGAAGCACGGACGGGCGAGAGGCCAAGCCTCGAACGGCGGAGAGGCCGAGCCGCGAGCGGGGGAGATGCCGAGGCGCGAGCGGGGGAGATGCCATGCCCCGAATCAAGGAGAGGCCGAGCCACGAGCGGCGGAGATGCCGCGCCAGCGAGATATCGCCTGGCCCCCACATCGGTGGCAGAGCATCTAAAACCCGTTCGGGCTGAGCCTGTCGAAGCCTGAACGGGATGGCACGACCTTCACCATCCTGCCCGACGCCGACCTCAAACGCGGGGACTCAGCACGAACAGGCGACAAGCCCGGCAGAGGACATCCAACGCGCCTCAAGGCCCGCAAGGCCCGCTCGCCCGAGCGCCCTCAGCGCGTGCGGCGCGGTGCTTTATCGAGCTTGCGCTCGGGTAACAGACCAGCGAGTTCACCGGCGTCCAGATCGCGCCAGTGACCGGGCTTCAGATTTCCCAGCTTCACGTTGATGATGCGCAGCCGGCGCAGTTTCAGCACTTCAAACCCGAAGTACTCGCACATGCGGCGAATCTGCCGGTTGAGGCCCTGCGTGAGGATGATGCGGAAACTTTGGCGGTCGACCTTGAACACCTGACAGGGTTTGGTTTTGGCGCCAAGGATCGGCACGCCGGCGCTCATCGCGGCCACAAATTCCGGCGTCACCGTCTGATCCACCGTAACCAGATATTCCTTCTCATGGTGATGCTCGCTGCGCAGGATGTCGTTAACGATATCGCCGTGGGTGGTGAGCAGGATGAGGCCTTCGGAATCCTTGTCGAGCCGGCCTATCGGAAAGATCCGCGCCGGATGGCGCACGAAATCGATGATGTTGGTGGGGTCGCGGCGGTCGGTGGTGCAGGTCACGCCCACGGGCTTGTTGAGCGCGATATACACCTGCTTTTTGCGGGTCGCGATGCGGCGACCCTTCACGCTGACTTCATCACCCTCATTCACCGCCGTGCCCAAACCCGCCACCGCGCCGTTCACGCGCACCTGACCGCCGGCAATCAGCGCATCGGCCTCGCGCCTCGAGCAAAGCCCGGACTCGGCAATGAATTTGTTCAGGCGCAAGCGGCTGACCTGAACGATGTCTGCTTCATTGCCGGGCGCCCGCTTAACCCAGCAGGGTTTTGGCCTGTGCCCGCAGCTCGATCTTGCGGATTTTGCCGGAGGAGGTCATGGGGTAGCCTTCGGTGAAGATCACATGCCGGGGAATCTTGTAGCTCGCGATCTTGCCCTTCATGCGGTTGATGAGGTCGTCTCCGCTCACCGACTGGCCGGCTTTGAGGATCACGAACGCCACCGGCACTTCGGCCAGTCGCGGATCCGGATAGGCGACGACGGCGGCATCCATCACTTCGGGCATCTTGCGCAGATAGGCTTCGACTTCGGCCGGTGAGACGTTCTCGCCGCCCACTTTCAGCATGTCCTTGTAGCGGCCCAGAAACACCAGATGGCCGTCGGCGCGCAGTTTGGCCATGTCGCCGGTGTGCAGCCAGCCTTCGGCGTCGATGGTTTCGCGGGTGGCTTCGGGTTTATCCCAATAGCCTTTCATCACCGCATAGCCGCGCACCCATAGTTCGCCCGCTTCGTCGATCGGCTGTTCGACGCCGGTCTCCACGTTGACCACACGGAATTCGTAGTCGTTCATCGGATAGCCCGAGGCGTGCACGCGTTGTTCGCGGGTATGCAGCGGATTGTTGACCGACACATAGGCCCAGGACTCGCTCATGCCAAAGCCCGAGATGGTGGGGCAGAAGGTGTCCTGCACGCGCTCGGCGATGGGGATGGTGCTTTCAACGCCGGAGGGCAGGGTGCCGATGCGCACCTTGAGCTGGCGCGCGTGGCGCTCCTGGGCGGTGAGCAGATCGAGCCAGTGCGCTTCGAAGCCGTGGAGCACGGTCGCGCCTTCGGCCGCGGCGAGATCGAGCGCTTTTTCGGCGTCGAACATATCCATCATCACGTGTCGCGAACCGCACAGCACGCTCATCATCACGATCTCGCTGAACGCGTAGATGTGGAACAGCGGCAGGTAGTTCATGTGCACTTCGTCTCGCGTGTAGCCCATCACCTGCGCCCGCTCGTGGGTGGAGCGGATGGGTTGATGGCTGTGCATCACGCCTTTCGGGTTCCCGGTGGTGCCCGAGGTGTAGGCGAGCATCATGAGACTGTCCGGGTCGACCGCGTCGGCGCGCGCTTGCAGGGTGTCGTCGCTAATCGACGCGCCAGCGGCGATAAACGCCTCCCAGCCGGTGGCGTTAGGCAGCCGTAGTTCGCCGAGCACGACGAGCCGTTTCAGATCCGGGTAGTTCTCCACCTTGAGGCCGGTGGCCGTTTGCTCAATCGAGGGCATCGATTCCATCAGCATGCCCTGATAGTCCACCGGGCCTGAGCGGTCGAGGCTGATCAAGGTGCCGCTACGCGACTGGGTGACCGTGTAGGCCACGTCGTCGGTACGGTAGCGGGTGTTGAGCGGCACGATGCAGCCGCCCACGCGCGCGATCGCAAACATGAGGAACAGCCATTCCGGCCGGTTGGTCATCCACAGCGCCACATGCTCACCCGGCTGCACGCCGAGCGCGATAAGGGCCTTGGCCACGCGATTGGTTTCGTCGTTGAACTGCGTGTAGGTCCAGCGCTCGCCGTTGAAGGAAAACGCTTCGCGCTCGCCCCAGCGCTTGGCCGCTTCTTGCAGAATGCCGCCGAGGGTTCGTTTGCGATACCAGCCCATGTGTTGCTCCCCTTAGTGCGCGCGTTTTGCGCTGTCGTTGTTGGTGATTGTCTAAACTAAAAACTTAACGCCGCGTGGGTTCACGCATCGTCACAAATTCTTCTGCCGCCGACGGATGAATGCCGATGGTGGTGTCGAAAATTTCCTTCGTGGCACCGGCGCGCATCGCCACCGCAAAGCCCTGCGTGATCTCGCCGGCGTCTTCGCCGCACATATGCAAGCCCACCACGCGACGGCTGGCCTGATCGACGATGAGCTTCATGAAAGCTTTTTCCTTCACTGGCGAAATGGTGAAGCGCAGCGGCGTGAAGCTGGAGGTAAAGACTTCAATCTCACCAAACTGCTTGCGGGCCTCGTCTTCGCTAAAGCCCACCGTGCCGATGGGCGGCTGGCTGAAAATGGCGGTGGGGATGAACTCGTAGTCGACGGTCGTATCGCGGCTGCCGAACAGACGGCGCGCGAGTGACATGCCTTCGGCCAGCGCGACGGGCGTGAGATTCACGCGATTGGTCACGTCGCCCACGGCGTAAATCGACGGCACGTTGGTGCGGTAGTGGGCGTCGACGCGGATGGCGCCGGCAGCGTCCAATTCCACTCCACAGGCTTCCAGCCCCAGATTGCTCGTCATCGGCACGCGGCCGGTGGCGTAGAGCACGCCGTCGGCTTCCAGCGTGCTGCCATCTGTGAGCGTCAGGTTAAGGCCGATGGCGGTTTTGTCGATGCGGACGACATCGCTTTGCAAGCGCAGGTCGATGCCTTTGTGGCGCATCTGTTCGGCGAGAAAGGCGCTGGTTTCG
>CANFVX010000148.1 GCA_947450495.1 Gammaproteobacteria bacterium | reverse complement strand
TGGTCGGCCGCCACGCACCCTTTGGCCGATTTGGGCGCGCAAGCCTGAATCCGTAACCGCATCCACTCTTTCAAAGGTTCACGCTCATGAAAATCAAAGCCGCCGTTTTTCGCCAAATCAATCAGGACCTGTCGCTGGAAGACATTGATCTGGCCGATCCGGGCCCGGAAGAAGTGCTGGTCAAAACCATGGCCTGCGGCGTCTGCCACAGCGATCTGCACGTGGTGCATGGCGGGGTGGCCTCTCCCACCCCGGCGGTGCTCGGGCACGAACCCGCCGGCATCGTGGTCGCGGTGGGCGCGGCGGTGCGTAATGTTGCCGTTGGCGACCACGTCATCGCCTGCACCTCGCTGTTCTGCGGCGCCTGCGCCCAGTGCGTCCAGGGCCGCACCCATCTGTGCGTTGACCGCGGCGCGAGCCAGCGCCCGGCAGACGGCACGCCGCGCCTCTCGCAGGGCGGCAGCATGGTGCATGCGTTTGTCGATCTGGGCGGCTTTGCCGAAGCCATGCTGTTGCATCACCGCGCGGTGGTGAAAATCGACAAGGACATTCCGTTTGACCGCGCGGCGCTGGTGGGATGCGCGGTGACGACCGGCGTTGGCGCGGCTTTGAACACCGCGCAGGTGGTGCCGGGTTCCAGCGTGGTGGTGTTTGGCGCCGGTGGCGTGGGGATCTCGGTGATTCAGGGCGCCCGCATTGCCGGTGCCCGCCAGATCATCGCGGTGGATCTGATGAACCAGAAGCTGGAGAACGCCCGCCGCTTTGGCGCCACCGACGTCATCAATCCGGAAGGTCTGGATGTGGTGAAAACCATCAAGAAAATGACCAAGGGCGGCGCCGACTACGCCTTTGAAGCGGTGGGTGTGCCGAAACTCCTCGAGCAAGCGTTTTATTGCCTGGCGCCGCGCGGCACGGCGATTCTGGTGGGGGCGATCCCGGCGGGCCAGACCGTGAACCTGAATCCGGGCCATTTCTTTCAGGAGAAACGCATCATGGGCTGCATGATGGGCTCGAACCGCTTCACGCTGGACGCGCCGCGCTATCTCGATTTCTACCGTCAGGGACGGCTCGATCTCGATGGCATGGTGACCCGACACGAGAAACTGGAAAACATCAGCGAAGCCTTCCGCGCCATGACCGCGGGTGAAGTAACCCGCACGGTGCTGACCTTCGACTAAGTCGGCGCGGAAACTGAAACGCCGGCGTGCTTCCACAGCGCCGGCGTTTGTCTCATGTGGGCAAGGCGCGTTTCACGCCTTGCCCGTCACAGCTGAGGCCCGTTGCGGGCCCCGCCTTACTGCATCACAAAGCCCGGATAGCCTTCACGCGCCAGGTCTTCGCACTTCTGGCGGTAGTTACCCACGCCGCCGATGTACGACAGCAGACGCCGCGGCTTGCCGTCGACGTTCGAGCCCATGTACCAGGAGTCGGTCTTGGTCACAAGGGTCGCGTTGGCGATTTCGTCGTGATGCTTCACCCACTCGTCTTCCAGCGCCGCGCTGGCTTCAATCACCGAGGTCCCGCTCTGACGCAGATGCGTGAGGCAGCCGGTGATCCACTCGGTCTGCTGCTGCAGACAGGTGGTCATATTGCACAGCGCGGCCGACGGCGCGAGCGGCGCACCGGTGGTGAACAGATTGGGATAGCCGTGCACCTGCAGGCCCAGCGTGGTGCGAATTTCGCGATTCCAGTCGTCCTTCAGCGAACGCCCGCCGCGACCGCGAATGTCGATGCGGGTGAGCGCGCCGGAGCCGGCGTCGAAGCCGGTGGCCAGAATCAGGATGTCGAGTTCGTACTCGGTGCCATCGGCCAGCTTGATGCCTTTGGGCGTGACTTCCTTGATCGGGTTGGCCTTCACGCTGACCAGCTCAACGTTGGGCTGGTGGTAGACCTCGAGGTAATTGCTTTCGAGCGGCACGCGGTGCGTGCCAAAGCCGTAGTCGGTGGGAATGAGCAGTTCGCACAGACGCGGGTCTTTCAGGCGTTCGCGCATTTTTTCGCGCACGAATTCCGAAACCTCTTCGCTCACGGCCGACTCGAAGAAGAGCTCGGAGCAGGTGGCGAGCCACAGCTTGAGCGAACCGTCTTTCCAGTTGGCTTCCAGAATCTCGCGGCGACGGGCCGGCGACAGATCGGCCCACGGGCCGTTTTCGAAGTCGTATTCGAAGCCGGAGAAGGTGCGCGGCAGCAGTTCGCGCAGTTCTGCAAAGCGCTCTTTGTAAGCAGCCGCTTCGGCGGGGCCGTAGCTCGGGTTGTTCATCGGGGTGATGTATTGCGGGGTGCGGACGAACACTTTCATTTCGCCGACCGTGGGCGCGATGGTCTGGATGACCTGAATGCCCGTCGCGCCGTTGCCCACCACGCCAACGCGCTTGCCGGCGAAGTCGATTTGTTCCTTCGGCCAGCGCGAGGTGTGGAAAATGCGGCCTTTGAAGGTTTCCTGACCCGGGAACACATTGGCCAGCGGCGCCGACAGCATGCCGGTGCAGGAAATGAGGAACTGGGTGTCAAAGATTTCGCCGGCGTCGGTGGTGACCGTCCAGCGTTGGGTGGATTCGTCGAAGTGCGCCGACTTCACGGTGGTGCTGAAGTGGATGTCCTTGCGGAGGTCGAGACGGTCGGCGATGTAGTTCATCCAGCGCTCGATTTCGGGCTGGCCGGGGAAGCGCTGGCTCCAGGTCCAGTCCTTGTAGAGGTCTTCGGAGAATAGGTACTGGTAGATGTAGCTCTCGGAGTCGAACTTGGCGCCGGGATAACGGTTCCAGTACCAGGTGCCGCCGACGTTGGTCGCAGTGTCTACGGCCTTCACCGCAAACCCCTGCTCACGCAGTTGGTGGAGTTGATAGAGCCCGGCGACGCCGGCTCCGATAACCAGCGCATCCAACCGGGTGGCGGCCTGCGTCTGCTGTTTCGCGTCTGACATCTGTCTTTACCTCCTGCTATGCGCCCCTCAGACGGGGGCGTTCAATGTGATTTTTTGGCCAGCCGCTTTAGCGCGGCCGGCAGACCTTCAAGGTTTGAACCCGCATGATAAATCCTTGGGCGCGTGGGGTCTTTAGCTAAATGGCCTTCGCTTTATCCCCTACCACGCCCCATCACGCCCCGCCCTGACTCAAGCCGGCGCGAACGAGAGCGTGGGATAGGGCTCGCCGGGCACCAGTACCATGCGCACCGGCGCCCCGATCTGCGGCACCTCAGCGCCCAGCCAGCGACCCAAGGCCCGCAGGCCCACGGTCAGTTCAATCGTGACCAGGGTGTAGGGCAGTTCGGCGGCAAAGCCGGGGTGGTAAGCGTAGTGGGCAACGGTATAGCTGTGAATATGGCCCTCGCCGCTGATGGCCTGCCAGTCAACAGCGTCGCTAAAACATTCGCGGCACAGCAGACGGGGATAGTGACGCAGCGTTCCGCAGGCCGCACACCGCTGCACGCAAAATTCCCCGCGCTGGAGGCCCTCCCAATACGGCAGAGCGACCGCCGAAGGCACCGGGACGGGTTTGGGAACAAGCTCGGACATCGTCGTTTACTCCCTGCGCATGATGGCAATCGCGCCATCGCCCAAATCGCCATAGCCCGTGACCAGACCGAGCTCGGCGCCCGGCACCTGCGCGCGGCCGCCGTGACCGCGCAGCTGACGCACCAGCTCCACGATGTGGTTGAGCCCCCAGATATGCGCCTGCGACAGCAAACCGCCGTGCGTATTGGTGGGTAGCGCACCGCCCAGCCGCAGCCGGCCGTCGGCTACAAACGGACCGCCCTCGCCTTTCGCGCAAAAGCCCATGTCTTCCAGCTGGCGAATGACGGCGTAGGTAAAACAATCGTAAATCTCGGCCACCTGGATAT
The DNA here is from genome assembly GCA_947450495.1 of Gammaproteobacteria bacterium. Taxonomy (GTDB): domain Bacteria; phylum Pseudomonadota; class Gammaproteobacteria. The sequence goes on along the minus strand of CANFVX010000148.1, from coordinate 4,210 downwards.
CTGCCGGCGTAACGCCCGCCATCCGGAACGCGCGCGGCGCCGCTTTGCCAAGGCCGAGGCTGGTCATGTCGGGTCGCTGGGTGATCGCGGCCGGAGAGTCCGGATGCCCGACCGCGACGCCGGAAATGAACACCCGCCGGTGCCGCAAATCCTTCGCCCGCTCGGCCGCGCTCACAATCACCGCCGCTCCACCGTCGCTCTCCAGACTGCAGTCCAGCAGGCGAAAGGGCTCGGCGATTAGCCGCGAATTGCGGTGGTCTTCGAGCGTGATGGGCTTCTTCATGATTGCGTTGTCGTTCAGCAGGGCGTGCTCACGGCAGGCCACCGCGACCTCGCCGAAATGTTCGACCGTGGTGCCGTACAGCTGCATGTGCCGCATCGCCATCGGCGCGTAGATTTGCGCCGGCGCGCAGTTGCCAAGCGGATATTCGAACTCGGTCACGTAGTGAAACTGCGGCATCTGGTGAATGCGCGCGCCGGCCTTGCTGGCCGCCGCACTCACATTGCGCCCGAAGGCAATCAGCACGTGATTGCAGATCCCCGCCGCCACCAGCGCGGTCGCCGACTGCAATGCCATGGTGGGACTCGCGCCGCCGTGCGGAATCAACGCCGAGAAGCGCAGGTCGGTGATGCCAAAATTATCGATGAAGTCTTCCGCGATGCCGCTCACCACGCCGATGGGAATCACCCCGTCGATGTCGTGCGGGGAAATACCGGCGTCCTCGGCCGCGCGCCGCGCCGCTGCCATTTGCAGCTCCAAGGCGCTTTTGGGCGAGCCGCGCACGTAGGCCGTCTCCCCGATGCCCGTCACACAGGCTTTATCCGCAATCGACATCTGCCGCTCCTTTGCGCCCGGTTTGCCGCTGCTTCATGACTTGCTCTTGGCCGCGCGTGGCGCCTTCGGCAACAGGCTGTTGGCGATGATCTGTTTCATGACCTCGGTGGCGCCGCCGCCGATGCGCGACATGCGCGCATCTACAAACGCGCGGGCTATCGGGTACTCCCACATATAGCCCCAGCCGCCGAACAGCTGCAGGCAGCGATCGAGCACGGCGCACTGCAGGGTGGTGGCCACCAGCTTGGCCGCCGCCGCGTCGGTGGCGTCGAGTTCGCCCTTCACGTGCAACTCGATGCAGCGGTCGACGAATACCCGCTGGGCCAGAATCTGAGCGTGCATGTCGGCCAGTTCAAAGCGCGTGTTCTGAAAATCCGCCAGCGTTTGCCCGAACATTTCGCGCTGACTGGCGTAGTCGATGGTCCAGCGCACCGCCGACTCGGCGCAGGCCACGCCGCGAATTGCCTGAATCAGACGTTCCTGCGCGAGCTGGGTCATGAGCATGGCGAAGCCGTTGCCTTCGCCGCCCAACACGTTGCCGGCCGGCACGCGGAGATCGGCGAAGAAAAGTTCGGCGGTGTCTTGCGCCTTGCAGCCAATTTTTTCCAGCTTGCGGCCGCGGTTGAAACCCGCGCGATGAGTCTCCACCAGAATCAGGCTCACCCCGCGACCGCGCGCGGTGGGATCGGTCTTGCACGCGAGCACCAGTAAATCTGCGGTGTGGCCGTTGGTGATGAATACCTTCTGGCCGTTGATGACGTACTCGTCGCCTTCGCGGCGTGCGTTGGTGCGCATGGCCTGCACGTCGCTGCCGCCGGACGGTTCGCTCATGCCCAGCGCGCCGATGACTTCCCCGCTCGCCATCTTCGGCAGCCAGTGCTGCTTCTGGGCTTCGGTACCAAATTCCAGAATGTAGGGCGCGACGATATCGGAGTGCAGATAAAACGTAGGCCCGGTGGCGCCGGCGGCAGAGAACTCTTCGATCAGCACCGCCGTGTGCAGAAAGTCGCCGCCCATCCCGCCGTATTCGATGGGGATATTGCAGCAGAGGAGCCCGAGTTCGCCGGCCTTCAACCACAGCGAGCGCGGCGTCTGGCCGTCTTTCTCCCAGGCCGCGTGATGCGGCATGACTTCTTCAGCGATGAAGCGTTTCACGGTCGCGCGAAACAGTTCGTGTTCAGCAGAGAAAATGGTGCGAGGAATCATGGAGCGCTCGTGGGGTTAATGAGGGGCATGAATTGGGGGGTCAGCAACCGCGCCAGCGCGGCGCGCGCTTTTCGGCAAACGCGGCGGCGCCCTCGCGGGCATCCGCCGAGGCCAACACCGGCCCGGTAATTTCCTGCTGCCGGGCAAACATCTCGTCCAGCGACCAGTCGCGGCTCTCCACCATCACCCGCTTGCTGGCCGCCACCGACAGCGGCGCGTTGGCAATGATGAGCCGCGCGAGCTCCCGCGCGCCGGCCAGCGCTGCGCCCGGCTCGGTCACGCGGTTGAGGAGACCGAGTTCAGCTGCACGAGGGGCCGACAAAGGCTCGCCGGTGAGCGCGAGTTCGAGCGCAATTCTGGGTGGGATGAGGCGCGGCAGGCGGAGCAGCCCGCCGCTGCCGGCGGCCAGTCCGCGTTTCGCTTCGGGCAGGCCAAATTGCGCGTTGCTCGCGGCCACCGCGAGATCGCAGGCCAGCATCGCTTCGAAACCGCCCGCCAGCGCATAGCCTTCCACCGCCGCAATCAGCGGCTTGCGCGGCGGCCGCATCATCAGGCCCAGCGTCCCGCGGCCTTCAATGCGAATCACCTCGCCGGCCAGGAAGGCTTTGAGATCCATGCCGGCGCAAAAACTGCCGCCCGCGCCGGTGAGAATGCCCACGCGCAGGTCATCGCGACTCTCCAGTTCATCCAGCGCGGCACACACGCCCAGCGACACCGCGCGGTTAATCGCGTTGCGTGCCTCGGGGCGATTGATGGTGACAACGATCAGGCCATCGTCATAGTCGACCAGCACTTCAGACATCAGGCGTCATCTCTCTTCCAGTCATAGGCGGCGGCCGGAAATTAACACAGAGCGGGGCCGCTGCCTCGGGCTAAAAAATGGCCGCAGCGCAGCAGAAAAGGCAGGTGCTGACGGGCGCGCGCCTTCCAGTAAACTCGACCCAAATCCCATGCAGAGGAAGCACTCATGAAATCGATCGCCATACTCGGCGCCTCCGGCGGACTCGGTGAGGCCGTGGCCCGCGCGGTCGCCGCCCGCGGGCCCGTACTCCTGGGTTACGCGCAGCATCAGGACAAGGCTGCGCAACTCGCCGCGCGCATCGCCGCCGCCGGCGGGCACGCGGCCATCGCGCAGGTCGACAGCCGGGATGGCGCCTCGGTCGCGCAGTTCATCAAAACCGCATCCGCAATGGGCGACGGCCTCGGCGCGGTGATTTCCGCCACCGGGCCGGCGATTCCGCTGATGCCGATGGTGGATGTACCCGACGAGGACTTCGACCGCGTGTACGCCACCGATGTCCGTGGCGCCTTCAACGTGCTGAAGCACGGCACCCGTGCGCTGCAGGCGAACGGCGGCGGCAGCGTGGTGATGTTTCTCACCACGGCGGTGCTGCAAACCCTGGAAAACGACGGCATGTCGGGTTGCCCCAAAACGGCGGTGGGCGCGATGGTCCGCCAGTTCGCCCGCGAGATGGGGCCGTACAACGTGCGCTGTAACGGCATCGCGCCGGCGGTGATCGATGCCGGAATCATCTATGCGCCGGAGTTCGCCGGGAATGCGCTGGCGCAAGGCGTGATCAACACCATGGTGGCGAACACGCCGCTGCAACGCATGGGCAAACCTGAAGAAGTCAGCGCGGTGGTGGATTTTCTGATTTCACCCGGCGCGGCCTACATCAACGGCCAAATCATCGGCGTGGACGGCGGATTCAGCGCCTGATCGCCCACCACACCAGCGCTTCAACACGGAGACCGGACATGGCTATCGATTTCACCCTCAGCGCGGAACAGCGCGCCTTCCAGTTGCAGTGCCGGGACTTCGCCCGCGACGTGTTGGGCGGGGTTCGCGCCGCCACACAGGCCTTGGCCAGCCCGGCCGAACGCTTTGCCGCCACGCGCCCCATGTACGAAGCGGTGGTGCGCGAAGGCTTTTTACGGCGACTGATCCCACAGCCCTTCGGCGGCGAAGGCACGGGTCTGATGGATATGGCGATCCTCACCGAGGAGTTCTACGCGGTAGACGCCAACGTCTCGCTCACCTTGCTCGCCACCCTGCTCGGCCTGATGCCGGTGTTTCTCGCCGGATCGCCCACGCAACAGCAGGAACTCATCGCGCCCTTTCTCAGCAAAACCGGTGCGCCGCTTGCGGCGCTCGCCAATAGCGAACCG
>CANFVX010000147.1 GCA_947450495.1 Gammaproteobacteria bacterium | reverse complement strand
GGCTCTCGTATGGGCCACGACCGCCCTCCTCGGCTTTCAGCAATTTGGTCTGACGACGGTCATCGTGGGGCTGGTGTTCGCCTATTCCGGGTCGCTGCTCTACCTCTGGCGCAAATGCGAAGACAAACTGGCCGCTGGCGAACCCCTACGATTTAGAACGCTACATTTCAAACTCACCGGCGCGATGTTATTGGTGCTGCTGCTGGACGGCGCGGGCTACTACCTTGCCGTCAGCAATCTGCCGCAAACAGAAGGCCCACTACTGACCTCGCTCGAAGACATTTTTGTCGCGGTCGCCATTCTCACGGTAGTTGTGGGCCTGGTGCTGCCGGGCATGATTGCCTACTCCGCGCAGGAAGTATCGGACGCCGCCAAACGACTGGCTGACGGCACGCTAAAGGACTTTTCAAACGCCATGAAGGCGCTGGGTGAAGGCGATCTTGAGGCCGCCAACGCACGAGTTGAGATCACGCCCGTCAAAACCAATACGCGCGACGAATTGGGGGAGATGGCGGAAAGCTTCAATCGGCTGCAAGTCGAGGTAGCGACTGCGGCGGGTGGTCTGGCCGATGCCCGGCACGGATTGCGGACCGCGCGCGACTCGCTGATCCAGGCGAAGGAGTTCGCCGAAGCGGCCAACGAGGCGAAGTCGCTGTTCCTCGCCAATATGAGCCACGAACTGCGCACACCGATGAACGGCATTCTGGGGTCCAACGAACTCTTGCTGGACACCGACCTTACAGAGGAACAACGCGAATACGCGAAGCTCGGTCAGGGATCGGCCGCGCTACTGCTCGGCATCATCGAAGACATTCTGGATTTGTCGAAAATTGAAGCGGGCAAAATGGAATTTAATTACACAGAGTTTAGTCCAGCGATGCTCCTCTCTGAGGTGGTCGCCGCGCTGGAGCCGCAGAAAGCCTCGGAACACCTCAAGCTGAACATGTCGCTGGCGCCGGACGTCGCGACATTGGTGCTCGGAGATGCGGTCAAGATCCGTCAAATCCTCGTCAATCTCACTGGCAATGCGATTAAATTTACGCCAAAGGGCGAGGTTAGCCTCCACGCCGAGGTCATCTCGGCACCGGTGGCAAGCGGCCGGACAAATCTGCGTTTCAGTGTCCGCGATACGGGCATCGGCATTCAGCATGAAGATCTGGGGCGACTGTTTAAGCCGTTCTCGCAGCTAGACAGTTCGCTCTCGAAAAAATTTCGCGGCACGGGTCTTGGACTTGCCATCTGCAAAAATCTGGTTGAAATGATGGGCGGCCAAATTGCCGTGGAGAGCGAGTACGGCGTGGGTTCGACCTTCTGGTTTGAGTTGCCGTTTGAGACAGTCGCGAATGCACCGGCGGCCAGCGAGGTAGTTGTACCCGGAGCACCGATTGAAATCACGCAGCTCAGTGGACGGCTGTTGCTGGTGGAGGACAATCCGGGGAATCAGCTGATCATTACCGCGATGCTAGGCAAATTGGGCATACAGCCCGATCTGGCCGAAGACGGCAGGCAAGCCGTCGAAGCAGTTGTCCGCAAACCCTATGACGTCATCCTGATGGACTGCCAGATGCCCATCATGGATGGCTACGCGGCGACCCGGGAAATTCGGGCCGTTACCGCGCAAGTCAAGGCGCCGTACATCATTGCGCTCACCGCCAACGCGCTCAAAGGCGACCGCGAGAAATGTCTCGAAGCAGGGATGAACGACTATGTCGCCAAACCGGCGACCGTCTCCCAGTTGCAGGAAGCCTTACAGAAGTGGGCCGCGGCGGCCCCCGGGATTGCGGCCTGAGGGATCGCGTTAGGACTCCGCGAACCTTCGGCGGGTCGTCCCGGATGAGGGCGCCGGGCGACTGAGCATCGTCGCAGCGGCGCCCGCGTTCAGTGCCTGCTAGCTTTCGCGCGGCTAGCTTTCGCGGTAGAGTTCCCCACCGGCGCGCTGGAATTCCTCGGCCTTTTCAGCCATGCCTTCGACCAGTGCAGCATCCGTGTTTTCTATCCCGCGTGATTCAGCGTAATCGCGAACATCCTGCGTGATTTTCATCGAGCAAAAGTGAGGCCCACACATGGAGCAGAAGTGGGCCTGCTTGTGGCCTTCCTTCGGCAAGGTTTCATCATGGAACTCACGCGCCCGCGCCGGATCGAGGCCGAGGTTGAACTGATCTTCCCAGCGAAATTCGAAGCGCGCCTTGGACAAGGCGTTGTCCCGATGTTGAGCCGCCGGATGTCCTTTCGCCAAATCGGCCGCATGGGCCGCAATTTTGTACGCGATGATCCCTTCGCGAACGTCGTTCTTGTCTGGCAGACCCAGATGTTCCTTGGGCGTGACGTAGCACAGCATCGCGGTACCGAACCAGCCAATCATCGCCGCGCCAATCGCCGAGGTAATGTGGTCGTAGCCCGGCGCGATGTCTGTCGTCAACGGTCCAAGGGTGTAGAACGGCGCTTCGTGGCACACCTCAAGCTGGCGTTCCATGTTTTCCTTAATCATGTGCATCGGCACATGACCCGGGCCTTCGATCATCACCTGCACGTCGTGCTTCCAGGCGACTTGGGTCAGTTCGCCCAAGGTTTGTAACTCGGCAAACTGGGCTTCGTCGTTGGCGTCTGCCACCGAACCCGGACGCAATCCGTCTCCTAAGGAGAACGCGACGTCGTAGGCCTTCATGATTTCGCAAATGTCCTCGAAGTGGGTGTAGAGGAAGTTTTCGCGGTGATGCGCCAGACACCATTTCGCGAGAATCGAGCCCCCGCGGGAGACGATTCCGGTAACGCGTCGAGCGGTCATCGGGATATAGGGCAAGCGGACACCAGCATGAATGGTGAAGTAGTCAACGCCCTGTTCGGCCTGCTCGATAAGGGTGTCGCGGAAGATCTCCCAGGTAAGTTCCTCCGCTTTGCCGTCGACTTTCTCCAGCGCCTGATAAATCGGCACCGTGCCAATCGGTACCGGCGAGTTGCGGATAATCCACTCGCGGGTTTCATGGATGTTCTTGCCGGTCGACAGGTCCATCACCGTGTCACCGCCCCAGCGGGTGGACCACAGCATCTTTTCGATTTCTTCCTCAATCGATGAACTGACCGCCGAATTGCCGATATTGGCGTTGATCTTCACCAGAAAGTTACGACCGATGATCATCGGTTCCGTTTCCGGGTGATTGATATTGTTGGGGATGATCGCGCGGCCTCGCGCCACTTCATCGCGAACGAATTCCGGCGTGATTTCGCGCGGCATCAGCGCGCCATGGGTGAAGCCGCTGTGCAGCCGCGCGTCTTTGGGTGAGGCGCTACGCCAGGCTTCCAGATTCAGGTTTTCGCGAATGGCAATGAATTCCATTTCAGGCGTCACGATACCCCGGCGCGCGTAGTGCATTTGGGACACGTTGGCCCCCGCCTTGGCCCGCCGCGGCACGGTCTTGCCGGGATAGCGAACGGCGTTGAGGGCCGAGTCATCAGCCCGCCGGCGGGTCCACAAAGACGAAGGCGTGGTCAGCACTTCGGTGTCCTCCCGCCCAATAATCCACGGGGCACGGAGCAACGGCAGGCCACGACGCACATCAATCTGCGCCGCGGTATCGGTGTAGGGGCCTGAAGTATCGTAGACATAAACCGGAGGATTACCGGACAACCCAACCCGCTCCCGGGTCGGATTCTGCACAATTTCGCGCATGGGCACCCGGAGCTGCCCGGCCGCATTGCTGATGTAAACCTTGGTAGATCCCGGTAAGGGGCGGGTCAGTTCGGCATCAAGTTCGGCGCGTTCGGCCGGTATGACTTCAGGGACAGCATTCATGAGGTTTCTCCCGCACCCGACCATGTCTGATCTGGCGCCTTGCTCGTTAAGAGTTTCGGCTGAGTGAGGACCGCAGAGTGGTGCCAAAGGCATCGCTGCTTCCCTACGCCGGCATTATCCGGGTCAGGTTCGAAGGGTGACTCTCAGCTTCACTTGCTGCGCCTCATAGAAGACGCGCAATGAAGCACCCCCAGCCGCTATCGCGGAGGGCACTATAGCGTATAATTCTCGCGCCGTTACAGGCCGATTCCAGTCTTCAATCCGGGGCGATTCACGCCCTGCAAATCGCGCGAGCAAGACCAATGACGATGGATTTCCAGCAAGCCCGCTTCAACATGGTGGAGCAGCAAATCAGAACCTGGGATGTGCTCGATCAGGACATCCTCAATGCCCTGCAAAGCGTGCCCCGCGACGCTTTCGTCCCTGAAGACTTCCGCCTGCTCGCCTACTCCGATACGCGCATCCCCTTAGGCCACGGCCAATCGATGATGACGCCCAAGCTTGAAGCTCGGATCGTCCAGGCGCTCAAGCCAACCGCTACCGAACGTGTGCTCGAAATCGGCACCGGTAGCGGATATCTCACCGCCCTCCTCGGCCACTTCGCGCGAAACGTGCTTAGCCTTGAGTTGCATGAAGACCTCGCGACGGCAGCCCAACGCAAGTTCCGCGCGCAGTCCATGATGAACATTCAGGTGCTCCCAGTGGATGGTTTCCAAGGTCAGCCTGAGCGGGGTCCTTTTGACGTGATCGCGGTGACCGGCGCTTTGTATCAACGTAGCCCTGCGCTTGAGGCGCAATTAGCGGTAGGCGGACGGCTATTCGCGGTGGTGGGCCAAGGCCACGCCATGGAAGCCTTACTCATTACCCGACTCGCGAATGGTGGCTTTACCACCGAGGCGCTCTTCGAAACCGAACTCGAACCGCTCATCGGGGCGGAACCACCGCCGCGATTCACATTCTGAGCACATGAGCTCGATTAGTGTTGAGCAGTTGGCGGTAGCGCTACAGGCATCAGAACTGGGTTTGCTGGATGTGCGTGAAGTCTGGGAATTTGAGCTGTGTCATATCCCGGGCTCGGTCCTGGTTCCGCTCGGCGAACTCTCATCGCGTCTCGGGGATATCCCCGCCACTCGCCCGCTGGTGGTGATTTGCCACCACGGGGTTCGAAGCGAGATGGCGCAACACTATCTTCTGCAACAGGGCGTAACCGAGGTGCTGAATCTCGTCGGCGGCATTGCCGAATGGGCAGCACAAATCGACCCTGACATGCCTCATTATTGACGTTCAACGCCAGCGCACTTCCAAGGATTCGTTTCGCATGCTCACCCCGCTTACCGCCTCTATACGCAATCTCGCTGTGCCGGTGCTCCTGCTATTGTCGGCGAGTGCCAACACCACCGCCGCCGACCTCGTGTCACTCGTCAAGCAGGCGGAACAAAGCGACCCGAAATATCAGGAATCCCAAAATCAGGCCCTCGCTGTGGCAGAGGAAATTCCGCAGGCCAACGCGGCGCTATGGAAACCCCAACTCGCCTTCACCATTTCCGGTAACCAGACCGATCAGGAAATTACCGCCAAGTTTTCGCTCGCCGGACGCGGCGTGGGATATAACGGGTCGGACTACCGGGTTAGCCTGCGCCAACCCGTCTTCCACTGGGACCGCTACCTGCAATTGAAGCAGGCGGACAAACGCCTGCATCAGGCGCAACTCGAAATCGATGTCGCCTGGCAGGCGCTGCTTGTGCGGGTAGCAGAACGCTATTTCGGCGTGCTCGCCGCGCAAGACACGCTGACCTTTGCCAAGTCCGAGCGTGATGCCCTCGCCGGACAGCTAGAGCAAGCCACACAGCGCTTTGATGTTGGCCTGATCGCGGTCACAGATGTTGAGGAAGCCCGTGCGGGCCATGACCGTGCCGTCGCACAGGTAATTACGGCGGAAAATGATTTGCAGAACGCAGAAGAAGCCCTGCGAGAATCGACCGGCACGCTGCCAACAGACATCTGGACGCTCAATCAAGACTTCAAACTCGCCGCGCCCACCCCTGACAACATCGACGAGTGGACGGCGGCATCGCTGAAACAAAATCTGGAAGTCGCCGCCGCACTGACCGCGGCCGACGTGGCCGAATCCGATATCGGTATCGCCAGTGCCGGACATCTTCCAACCATCGACATTGAAGGCAGCCACGGATTTGATTCACGCGGCGGGCAATTTGGTGCAAACGAAAGCACCACCAGTTCCATCGGTATTCGGCTGAATGTGCCGATTTATGAAGGTGGCGCGGTGGATTCCCGCACCCGTCAGGCAGGTCACCAGCATGCAGTGGCGCTGGACCGCGTTGAAACCGCGCGTCGCGGCATTTTGCGTCAAACACGGCAATCGTTCCTTGGCGTACTCACACAGATGAGCGCGGTAACCGCGCTCAAGCAGGCAGTGGTGTCATCCGCCACTGCGTTGGAGTCGACGCGCGCCGGGTTTGAAGTGGGCACCCGCACAACCGTAGACGTCATCCTTGCCGAACGCAGCCTGTCACAGGCGCGGCGCGACTTGGCCAAGGCGCGCTACGAATACATCCTCAATCTCCTCCGGTTGAAGCAGGCGGCGGGCACCTTGGGACCAGACGACATCGCAGTGACCAACTCCTGGCTTAAACCCGCACCTGATATCGCGGCGAATACCGTCAAAGCCCCTTGAGCGCGGTCACTCGAGAAAGCCGAAGACCATGAGCAGTCGCATCACCGGCGCACTGAAGTGTCAGATCGATGACTCCGTCTTGCTGATCGTTGATATCCAGACGCAACTCGGCGACGCGATGCCGGCCAAAGTGCTAAACCGGGTCCTGCAAAACTCGTCCTTGTTGGCTGCTTCTGCTGGTTTGCTTGGGGTGCCCGTTCTGCTGACCCAGCAATCTGCAGACGAACTCGGCGAGACGCATCCTATGGTCGCGCAGAGCCTGCCACCGTCTACGCAGACTTTTGGCAAAACGGCGTTTAGTTGTATGGGTGCAGAAGGGTTTCCAGCCGCCATCGCCGCGTTTAATCGGCGCCATGTGGTGCTCGCAGGCATGGAGTCGCACGTCAGCGTGCTCCAGACGGCGCTGGATCTGGTTGCCACCGGCGCCGAGGTTTTCGTGGTGGAAGACGCGATTTGCTCGCGTCGTCTGGAGAATTATCAGAATGCTCTGGACCGGATGCGCAGTAGCCAAATCAATGTCGTAAGCGCCGAATCAGTGGTCTTTGAGTGGCTGGGCGACGCCCTCCATCCTCACTGCAAGACCATCCAGCACTGGCTCCGCTAGAACGCGTTGAACCGACCTGCCGTGATTGCGAGCCGGCATTGCCGGCAATCTGCAGACGGCCTAATTGACCGTGTAGTTTCTCGCCTTCATACAGGCGCCAAACGCAGCGTTGTAATCAGCTTGCCGCCTTTGGCGGTCTTCCGTCTGCATCTGGGCCTGCTGCTGATAAGCATTGTAATTTGCTGGCGGCGGCGGGGGCTGCGAACTGCCAGAAGACTTGCTCGCCACACCCAGCACAGTGGATGCCAGCGCACCGATTGCAGCGCCCTTGCCGGCGTTACCGGCCAAGGCCCCGCCAGCCGCGCCTAACGCCGCCCCGGTGGCTGCGTCGCCCAACATGCCACCGCCTTTGAACATCCCGCCGTTGCCCAATCCCAGGAACCCACCGCTGGACTGCTGTTGCGGCGGCGGGGGCGGCGCATAAGCCCCCGGCGGTGGTGCTGCCTGAGGTGCCGGCATCGCAGTGGGATCAAAACCAGTTTGAGAGACCGACCAGGTATGGCAGGCGTAACGGTCAGCGTCCTGCTGCTGCTGGCTCTGCCCGCCGCTGGGATAAGCGAATACCTGCCCCGATTGCGCTGAGGCCTGACCAATCACGGTAAACAAAGCCCCTGCGGCGATTAACTGTAGTTTGCTTGGATTCGACATCTGAAAAACCCTCCGGGAAACACCCGTTAATCCTAACTTAGGTACTGGTTTTAACGTGGGCAGACAAAATCCGCGCAATCGCTTGCGGCATCACCGAAGACCCGCGGCTGTGAGTAAATCAAGTACTGCCATCGTTGCACCACGATTGTGGGCGACGATGTCACGCCCAGCCCGTCCGGCAGCATCGCGTTGGTCTGTATCGGCCAACCATTCTCCCGCGACTTCGGCCAGCGCCTGCGCATCCTGCACGATCCGTAGCGCACCGCTCCGCTGCATTTTTTCGGAAATTTCAGAAAAATTGAAAAGATGCGGCC
>CANFVX010000146.1 GCA_947450495.1 Gammaproteobacteria bacterium | reverse complement strand
TTATCTGGATGAGATGGCGCTCGCCGAGCGAGTAATCAATGACGTGTTGGCGCGCGATCCGGAAGATGCTCACGCGGGATTCTTCCTGGGCCTGATCCAACTCTGGCGCGACGACTACCCAAACGGGTTTCGACATTACGAACATCGTTTCCTGGCCGTCCACGCCAGCGAGTTCTTGCCCGCCGGACGCCCGCTCACCGGCGCCAAGCCCTGGGCCGGTGAAGATTTGGCGGGGCGGCATTTCTTTTTATGGGCCGAGCAGGGCGCAGGAGACGCCCTGCAGTTCCTGCGCTATTTGCCAGTGCTGCGGGCGCGGGGCGCCCCGGCCAGACTGGACTTTGTGCTCCACGACGACTTGGTAGGCCTCGCGCGAGCAAGTTTTCCTGACATGACGATTCTGGGTGGCTCCGACGAAATCCTCGACGGGCAACCGGACTACGAAACCCCGCTGATGAGCCTCCCGCATTTGCTCGGCACGCCGGAAGACACTCAGCCCGTTCCTATCCCGTACCTTCACGCCGCGCCAGAACGCATCACGAGTTGGCGAGCCCGCCTCGGGCCCGCGAAGCGCTTGCGGGTAGGACTGGTGTGGGCGGGCAATCCCGACCACTTCCGGGATCCACAGCGCTCTCTGCCGCTCGGCCTGATGGCCGGTCTGCATGACCCCCGGGTCGAATTCATCGCCTTGCAGAAAGGGCCGGCCGAAGCGCAGATGAAGTCGCTCCCGGATTTTCCAATCCGCCGGTTTGCGCAGGATTTTGGCGACTTCCACGACACCGCCGCGGCAGTCACTTTGCTGGATCTCGTGATTACCGTAGACACCTCGATCGCGCATCTTGCCGGTGGGCTCGGGGTGCCGGTGTGGATTCTGCTCTCGCAGTTGGGCGAGTGGCGGTGGGGCCGGGATCGCGAACACTGCCGCTGGTATCCCACGGCGCGCTTGTTCCGGCAAACCGAAGAAGACCAGTGGGCGCCGGTGCTGGAACGCGTGCGCGAAGCCTTGCAGGCATTACTGGCGACCCGCGAAGCCTCAGTCGCTGATGGCTGACGCCGAGTACGCGGCCGCCCGGGCGCTGTTCGATCAGGGCCAACTGCCAGCGGTTGCCCAACGCGTGGCACGTTGGCAAGCGGCCGGCGCCATGAGCGCGACCCGTTGGCAGCTGGCCGGCATATTGGCGATGGCCAGCGGCGATCTCCTTGCCGCAGAGCAGGCCCTGCGCGCCGCGCTCAACGCCACACCTGAGAATGCCGAGATCCACTACCAGCTCGGCCGCGTGCTGAAAGATCTGGGCCGCCTGACGGAGGCCCTTGCGTGCTACGACCAGACGCTGGCCCTGGCGCCGGATTACTGGCCGGCGCACAGCAGTCGAGGCACCGCCTGCCGACTGTTGGGTCGCTATCACGAGGCACTGAGTTCGCAACGTACCCTGAGCCAGCTGCGGCCAACCGATCCGGCGGCCTGCTTGAATCTGGCGAACGCGCTGTTCAACGTTGGCCAAGCCGTCGCGGCCGCCGAGGCCTACGCTCGCACTCTGGCCCTACGCCCGGGCGATCCGTCGGCCAGCCTTGGCCTCGCGCAGACCAAAGCTCGCGCGCTGCTGGAGGCCAAGGACTGGGAGGCCCTGCTGGCTCACGTTGCACAGACACCGGCGGCGCTGGATGTGCCGCCGTATTTGAGTTTGGCCGCCGCTCTGGCGCGTTACTGGCTCGGCCAACGGGACGCGGCGACCGAGCGGTTTCGCGAAGCGCTGACGCGCGCGCCGGGCGATCCCCACCAGTGTTGGGCGCTGGGCGATTTGTTGGCACGAACCGGCCGTTGCTGGGATGAAGCGATCCCCTGGTACGAGCGCGCCATTGCGCTCAGCGGCGCTGCGGCCACGGTCGAGTTTCATAATTCGTTGGTGGCTGCGCGCTATTTCAGCGGCGATTTGCCGGGCGCCGAAGACGCCTGCGAGCGGGCGTTGGCGATCAATCCCGAGGCTGCCGAGGTGCATTTCAACCGCGGTGTGATTCTGCTGTGGCAGGACCGCTATACCGAAGGCTTTACGGCCTATGAGCGTCGCTTCGAGGCCATGCGGTCACCCACCCACCCCGACTCGCCGATCGGCCGCCCGCCGCTCGGGGTGCAAGCCTGGGAGGGAGAGGATTTGCAGGGGAAAACGCTGGTGTTGTGGCCGGAGCAGGGCCTTGGCGACGCCTTGCAGTTTCTGCGCTACCTGCCGGTGCTCTGCACTCGCACGGCGCCGGCCAATTTAAAAGTGGCGGTGCCACTTTCCCTCCAGACGCTGGTCCAGGCCAGTTTTCCCGGCCTGAGCGTGGTGAATGCCGAGACGCTGGCGCAGGCCGGTGGGCCCGTCGCGGATTTCGACGCGCCGTTGATGAGTCTGCCGCATCTTCTGGGCACACCTGAGGACACCCAGCGCAGCGCCGTGCCGTATCTCACGCCGTCGCCGGCGCAGATTGCGCGCTGGCAAGCGCGGCTCGGTACCCGCCAGCGTTTGCGCGTCGGGCTGGTGTGGGCGGGCAATCCGCAGCACCTGCGGGATTTCGAGCGATCGATTCCGCTGCGTGCGCTGGCCGCGCTGGCGAATCCGCTGATCGAGTTCCACGCCTTGCAACAAGGTCACGGCGAAGCGCAGATGGATGAGTTGCCCGACTTCGCGCTCCAGCGCACTGGCGCAGCCTGTGCGGATTTTCACGACACCGCCGCGGCCTTAAGCCAACTCGATCTGCTCATTACGGTGGATACCTCGGTCGCGCATCTGGCCGGCGCGATGGGCGTGCCCACCTGGCTCTTGCTGCACGCCTATGGCGAATGGCGCTGGGGCTTGAAGCGGGCCGAGTGCCGCTGGTATCCGGGGGTCCGCTTTTTTCGGCAAACCGTGCCGGGCGAATGGGCTGAGGTGATCGAGCGCGTGCGGCACGCGCTGTTGGCGCACCTCGCGGGTGATGAGCGATGAGCGATGCCCTGAGACAGCAGGTCGTGGGCTTGTTGGAACAAGGGCAAGTGCCCGCCGCACGCGATGCCTTGGCGCAATGGCTCGCGCAAAACCCTTCCTCGGCCGAATCCCTGCACGCCGAGGCCATGCTCGCGATCGCCGAAGGCCAGCTGCCGCTGGCGGCTGAACGATTGGAGCAATCGCTGGCGGCCAATCCGAATAACCCGCAGGCGCATTACCAGTTGGGTCGTCTGCTCAAAGACGCCGGACATCCCGCCGAGGCCTTGGCCTGCTACGAGCGGGCAATCGCGCTGGCGCCGGATTTCTGGCAAGCGCATAGCAGTCGCGGCATCGCGGCCCGCCAGCTGGGGCTCACCACGGAAGCCATCGAATCGCAGCAGCGCGTGGTCGCCTTGCGCCCGCAGGATCCGGCGGCGCAGCTCAATCTCGCCAATGCGCTGTTGAGCGCTAATCGCATGGACGAATCCGCGGCTGCCTATACCAAGGCCTTGCAACTGCGCCCGGGCGATCCGGCGGCACAGCGTGGATTGCGAGCGACCAAGGCATTAGGACTGCTGGCGGCTCGCCGCTGGGGTGAGGCACTGGCCGCTTTTGATGAGGCGCTGACCCACGAACCTTCCTCGCCCACCATGCTGATCGGCGCTGGCGCCGCCCTGCGCAGGCTGGGCTTTGAGGCGCAGGCGACAGCGCGCTTTGCGCAAGCCGAGGCGCTTACGGTGAGTGAGGCCGCGACCTGTTGGATGATCGGTGAGTTGTTAATTGCCGCTGGCGCTTGCGAGCCTCAGGCCAAATGCTGGGTTGACCGCGCGGCGGCGCTGTTAGGGGACACGGCGGGCCCCGATGTGTATGCCGCCCGCGCCAGCACGAGGGTTAATCTGGGTGAGTTTGCCGAGGCCGACGGGTTGCTGACGCAGGCGCTGGCGGCTTTCCCGGAGGCCGCGCACCTTCAATGGGTCCAGGCCCTGTCGCGCTTGTGGCAAGACGACTACCGCACCGGGTTTCAGGGCTTCGAGACCCGCTTTGAAGTGGTGTACGCCAAAGGCTCGGCGGGCAGCAACGGACGCTTGCCGCTGGCGGCGCGGCGCTGGACGGGTGAACCCCTGGCCGGTCGCCACCTCATCGTCTGGGCGGAACAGGGGCTGGGCGACACCCTGCAGTTCATCCGCTTTCTGCCTGCGCTGGTCGCCGCCCATCCGGCGGCGCGGCTGACGGTCCTGGTGCAGGACGTTCTGGTTTCGCTGCTGAAAGCGAGTTTCCCTGATGGCGAGATCTGCGCACTGTCTACGCTGCGCGCCGGCACCAAAGCCGATTTCGAAGTCGCGCTGATGAGCCTGCCGCATGCGCTGGGAATGGCAGAGCAGACGCAGCCATTGCCGTTCCCGTATCTGCATGCTGCGCCGGCAAAAATCGCCGAGTGGCGCCAGCGTCTTGGTCCGCGGCAGCGCCTGCGGGCGGGGTTGGTCTGGGCCGGCAACCCCACTCATCTGCGGGACGCCGAGCGCTCCATTCCTCTGCGCTGGTTGGCGCGCTTGGACCATCCCGACATCGAGTTCCACGCCCTGCAAAAAAGCCACGGCGAGGAGCAGATGGCGGCATTGCCCGATTTCACGCTTCGGCGAACGGCGGCCGGCTTCGCCGATTTCCACGACACGGCGGCCGCCTTAAGCCAACTCGATGTGGTGATCACGGTGGATACCTCGGTCGCCCATCTCGCCGGTGCGATGGGCATTCCCACCTGGTTGCTGCTCCATGCGCAGGGGGAATGGCGCTGGGGAATCACGCGTGAGACCTGTCGGTGGTATCCCTCGCTGCGCTTTTTCCGCCAGTCTGTGGCGGGGGACTGGACCGAGGTCATGGCGCGGGTGGATGTCGCGTTGCGGGAACTGCTGAACAAGTTCACTGTCGAGCCATAAGCTGCTCCAGAAGGTCGCCGATGTTGTTTCCCCGTGTGTCCAATCCATTGCTCGTTGCGACTTTCAGCCTGTTGCTCGGCGCGTGCGCCAGCTTGCCGGAAGGTCGCGGCGTGCCCGAGGCGCGCGCGCTGGCGGCGGCGCGGGGCGCCGAGGTGCCGGCGGCCGAGCAGGTTTCGACTTCGGCGCAACTGGAACTTGCCAAGCCGCTTACCCTGCAGCGCGCGGTGGAACTGGCCTTACTCAATAATCCTCAGGTGCAAACCGAGTTCGCCCGGCTTGGGCTGGCGGCGGCCGATGTCTACGACGCCGGACGCCTTGCCAATCCGCAGTTCTCGGCGGCGGTGATGACCCCGGACGGGGCGGGCGAGGTCAATCAGGTGACCTTCGGCATCGGTCAAAGGATTAGCGATCTGCTGCTGCTACCGGCCCGGCGGCGGCTGGCGAGCGGGGAGTTTGAACGGGCGCAGGCCGATGCCGCCCAGGCCATCGTGAATCTTGCCGCCGACGTGGAAGCCGCGTGGTACGCCGTGCGCGGGGCGGAAGAAATCTCGACGCTGCGAGCCCAGCAGGCGCAGGCCGCGACCACTGCGGCGTCGCTGTCGCAGCGGCTGTTTGACGCGGGCAACGTGAGCGCCCGCGATCTTGCGCAAGCGCAGGCCGAGGCCAGCGGCGAACAACTCATCGCCGACGGGCTGGCCAGCGAACTGCAACAGGCGCGGACCCAATTGGCCTGGCTGATGGGGCTCGGGTCGGAACAGGCGAGCTTTCATACCGAGGGCGATATCGCGCTACCGGAAGCCGCCGCCCCCAACATCGCCGCGCTCGAAACCGAAGCGCTGGATAAACGCCTCGATCTGGCGTCCCGCCGCCGAGCGGTCGCCTTGCTGGAGGACGGGCTGAAGGAAGCGCATCGCTGGCGCTATCTGGGGGAGGTGTCGGTGGGGGTTGAGACCGAGCGTGAAACCGACCGCTCACGCATTACCGGCCCGAATCTCGCGATCGAATTACCGGTGTTTAATCACGGCGACGGCAAGCTGGCGCGGGCCGAGTCGCAATTGGCGCTGGCGCAGAGCAGTTTGCGGTCGCTGGAATTGGAAGTGCGGCGCGACGTGCGTGCTGCCGCCGCGCGCTTGATCGCCGCGCAGCAACGCGGCCAAGCACTCGCTCAAACCCTGGTGCCGGCACGCGAAGCGGTCTACGCCCGAACCAAGGAAGAAGTGAATTACATGCTGCAAAGCCCGTTTGAATTGATTCGCGCCCGCCAGCAGTGGCTGGAAGCCAAACAGCAGCAGATTGAGGCCACGCGCGATTACTGGGTGGCGAGGGCGTCGCTGTCACGCGCCATTGGTGCCCGGCAAGCCGCGCCGGGGACCGCGCCATGATTTCCCGCCGCGACCTGCTCTCGCTGGGAGCCCTCGGCGGGGCGGTGGGCCTGTTGGCGCCCGATGCTTCAGGCGCGATCGATGCGGCCACCAAGGCCCGACATCCCTACCAGCCCGTGCATACCCTCAACGGCTGGACGCTGCCCTACCGTTTGCGCGATGGGGTGAAAGAGTTTCATCTGGTCGCCGAAGAGTTCGAGCACGAGTTCGCGCCCGGCTCGCGCGCCAAATGCTGGGGCTATAACGGCAGCACGCCGGGGCCGACGATCGAGGCGGTGGAAGGCGACCGCGTGCGCATTCTGGTGACCAATCGCCTGCCTGAGGCGACCTCCGTGCATTGGCACGGCCTGCGTTTGCCCAGCGGCATGGACGGCGTGGCGGGTCTCTCGCAGCCCGCCATCGCGCCCGGCGAAACCTTCGCCTATGAGTTCACGCTGCAGGATGCCGGCTCCCACTTCTATCACCCGCACGCGGACGAAGTGGTGCAGTTGAGCTTTGGCCTGATGGGGCTGTTCATCATTCATCCGCGCGACGGCGAGCCGCGACGAATCGACCGCGACTACTGCCTGTTGCTCGCCAACTGGGCCCTGCACCCCGGCACCTGGCGACCCGACCCTTCCGTGATGACAGATTTCAATCTCTGGACCATGAACAGCAAGATGTTTCCCGCCATTGCGCCGATGGTGGCGCGCACCGGCGAGCGGGTGCGGATTCGCATTGCCAATCTCTCCATGCACGAGCACCCGATGCATCTGCACGGCGTGCGCTTTCAGGTGACCGGCGGCGACGGCGGGCGCTGGCCGCAAGCGCAGTGGTTGAATGAAGTGACCACGCTGGTGGGGGTGGGGCAGGTGCGCGACATCGAGTTTGAGGCCGTCGCCGGCGACTGGGCTTTTCACTGCCACAAAGGCCATCACGCCATGAACGCGATGGGACACGACATTCCCAATTTTGTCGGCGCCAATTTGAAAGGGCTGGGCAAGGAACTCCGGGCGGCCGCGCCCGGCTACATGCCGATGGGCCAGACCGGCATGGAAGAACACAGCAAGCACGTGAACATGGGCATGATGAAAGGCCCGGCCAATACGGCGCCGATGATGGGCGGCAAAGGGCCGTTTGGCTCGCTCGATATGGGCGGAATGTTTACCGTCCTCAAGGTGCGCGACGATCTCGCGGCGGACGATTATCGCGACCCGGGCTGGTATCCCCATCCTGCTGGGACCGTCGCTAAACGGGTGAGCAGTGACCCGGATTTCGGGCAGCCGCCACGGCGCCCGGCGTAAGTATTTTCATCGCACGCTTGTCACTAAAAAAAATCGCCTAAGCCTCTATACTCCGCGCCGAGCGTGCCCCGAGGCACGCACCATCCTTTCATGCAGGCCCGTTCCGGCCCTCCGTCCTACAGGAGCTCCAATGGAATATTCGCGTCGCTTCAAGTTCCTCGTTTGCGCCCGTAATTTTGAGGGCGACTCCGACCTCGAAGGCGCACGCCTGAGTCAGATCATTCAGGAGATCGAGCAGGACGGTTATCAGGTATTGAGAGCGCGGCGCGATGACGACGCCGAGCTAGTGGTGCGCACCGACGCCGCCATCGGCTGCCTGATCGTGGACTGGGGCCGCAAGGGCCTGCAGGGCAAGGCGGCGCAGCTGATTTCGCTTACCCGTAAACGCGGCCTCGATGTGCCGGTGATCGTGCTGGTGCGCGGTCGCCATCGTCTGGAAGACATCCCGGTAGAAGTGCTCGACGACGTCGACGGCTTCATGTTCCTCGCCGAAGAAACGCCGGACTTCATCGCCAAGAATCTGGTCT
>CANFVX010000145.1 GCA_947450495.1 Gammaproteobacteria bacterium | reverse complement strand
TGAGCCTGCTGTTCCCGCTCGCCGCCGCCGCACAAACCGCACGTTACGTGGAACCTTCGCCCGGCCGCCTGATGGTGAACACGCTGCTGGCGCCCGCAGGCAACCCGGCCGTGCCGCTGTATCTCGACAAGACCGGGCGCTATTACCTGGAGATCCTGCTGGAAGGGGAGGCGGCCGACACCCACGGTCCCATCGCGCTGACCCTGAATCTGGTGGTGCGACGGCGCGAGCAAACCCTGCTGACCCGTCAGGTGCAAGTGGCCCTCGCCGCCGGCGAGCGCGGCAAGACGCTGTTGTGGCTGAGTTCGCCGCGCGATCTGCCGGCGCGCCGGGAACTGGTGCTGTCGGTAGTGCCCGAAGGCGGCGCACTGCCGCCGCTACCCGGCGGGGCGCTGCGCCTGCAGTTAACCCGCAAATTCGAATTGCTGCCGGTGCCATTCCCCTAGACCGCGATGGCGCCGACGCGGCGCAGGCTAGAGCAACGGCGCAAAACGACTTAGGCTAGCGCCCGGCCTCTGCGGCCCCAGACTTCGTGCGGGCAGGCCACACCGCTTGCCGCTTTTCCTTTCCACTTACTACCGGAGCCTTTATGTCTTCCAAGCTCTACCGGGACGCGCATCACGCGCTCGAGGGTCTGACCGCCGATGGCATCACCGTGATGTCGGGCGGCTTCGGCCTCTGCGGCATTCCCGAAAACCTCATTACCGCCTTGCGAGATTCGGGCGCCAAAAATCTCACCGTCATTGGCAACAACGTGGGCTGCGACGAGCATGGCATGTGGCTGGTGCTGGCCAATAACCAGATCCGCAAAGTGCTGGCGAGCTATGTGGGCGAGAACAAGATTCTTGAAACCCGCTTCATGAACGGCGAAGTGGAAATCGAGTTCAATCCGCAGGGCACGCTGGCCGAGCGGATTCGGGCCGGCGGCGCCGGTATTCCGGCGTTCTACACCCGCACCGGCTACGGCACGGCGGTGGCGGAAGGCAAGGAAACCCGCCAGTTCAACGGCGAGTGGTATGTGATGGAAACCGGTCTGGTCGCCGACATCTCGCTGGTCAAAGCCTGGAAGGCGGATACCGAAGGCAACCTCGTGTATCGCAAAACGGCGCGCAACTTTAATCCCATGATGGCCACCGCCGGCCGCGTGACGATTGCCGAAGTGGAAGAAATCGTGCCGGTGGGCAGCCTCGACCCCGACCAAATCCACACCCCGGGCATTTACGTGCAGCGCATTGTTCAGGGGCAACACTACGTCAAGCACATCGAACGACGCACCACGCGTCCGCGGGAGAGCAACTAATGGCCTGGACTCGTGAACAAATGGCGGCGCGTGCCGCGCAGGAATTGCGCGACGGCTTTTATGTGAACTTGGGCATTGGCATCCCCACGCTGGTGGCCAACGTGATCCCTGAGGGCATGACGGTCACGCTCCAGAGCGAGAACGGCATGTTGGGCATGGGCCCGTTTCCTTTTGAAGGCGAAGAAGACGCCGACCTCATCAACGCCGGCAAGCAGACCATTACCGAACTCCCGCAGACCAGCTATTTCTCCAGCGCCGACAGCTTCGCGATGATTCGCGGTGGGCATATCAATCTGTCGATTCTGGGCGGCATGCAGGTCTCGGCGACGGGCGATCTGGCGAACTGGATGGTGCCCGGCAAGATGGTGAAGGGCATGGGCGGGGCGATGGATTTGGTCGCCGGCGTGCGCCGCGTGGTGGTGGTGATGGAACACTGCGAGAAGAGCGGGGAATCCAAGTTCAAACCCAGTTGCACCCTGCCGCTGACCGGCAAAGGCGTGGTGGACCTGCTGGTGACCGACCTTGCCGTGTTCGAGATCGACCGCAAAGGCGGCGGCGCGCGGCTGGTGGAACTGGCGGACGGCGTGACGCTGGAAGAATTGCGCGCCAAGACCGAAGCCAGCTTCGAGAACGGGCTGGCTTAATCTCTCGCGAAGGCCGGGCGTTTGCGTCGAACGCAGACGCCCGGTAAGCGCCCCGGGCTTGCGGCCAGTGCTGGCACCGCGTGAGCCTCTATCCAAAGATTGTCGACAATGCGCCTTGACCGGCCGGCGCTTCGCCCGCTATTTTCCGGTCATGTCCCCTGCATTGTGCACAACAGCCGTGTTCAACCCCGAAATCGACGACGTCAAAGCCCTGCGCACCGCCGCTGACCGGGTGTTTGAAGCGCTGCAGGACGCGATTGTGCGCGGCGAGATTGCGCCGGGGTCGCGGGTGGGCGAGACCGAACTCGCCGAGCGCTTCGGCACCAGCCGGGGGCCCTTACGCGAAGCCCTGCGGCGGCTGGAATCCCGGCGTCTGGTGGAGCGCACCCCGCATGTAGGGATCCGCATCGCGTCTTTAAGTCAGGCCGCGCTCATCGAAATCTACTATGTGCGCGAGGCGCTGGAAGGCATGGCCGCGCGCCTCGCCGCCACGCTGATGACGCCGGACGAAGTCGCCGGTCTCAAGGCGCTGCTCGCCGCCCACGAGCAGGACGAAGCCCTGAAAGCCGACATGGCCTACTTCCAGCAGGAAGGGGATCTCGACTTCCACTACCGCATCATTCAGGGCAGCCATAACACCCAGCTGACCCAGTTGCTGATCGGCGAGCTTTATCACCGCATCCGCATGTATCGCTATCAGGTCAGCGCCTATGCCAACCGGCCGCAAAAGGCGTTTGGCGAACATCAACGCATTGCCGAAGCGATCGAAGCGCGCGACGGCGACCTCGCCGAAATGCTGATGCGCCGACACATCAGTTCGGCCCGACAGAACATTGAAAAACACCAGAAGGAGCTCTCATGACCCAGCAACTCACCGCCGGCGCTCGCCTGCGCCTCGCCATCCGCGAGGAGCAGCCCCTGCAGATTATTGGCACCGTTAACGCCTACGCCGCGATGATGGCCAAGCGCACGGGCTTCCGCGCGATTTATCTCTCTGGCGCCGGCGTGGCCAATTACTCCTACGGCCTGCCGGATCTGGGCATGACCTCGCTGGACGACGTGCTCATCGACGCGCGTCGCATCACCAGCCAGGTAGATTTGCCGCTGCTGGTCGACGCCGATACCGGCTGGGGCGGCGCGTTCAATATCGCCCGCACCGTGAAGCAAATGACCGCCGCCGGCGTGGCCGGCATGCATATCGAAGATCAGGTGTCGCAGAAGCGCTGCGGCCATCGCCCCAACAAGGAAGTGGTGTCGACCGATGAAATGGTCGACCGCGTGAAAGCCGCAGTGGATGCCAAGACCGATGCGGACTTCGTGGTGATGGCGCGCACCGATGCCTTGCAGGTCGAAGGCCTGAACGGCGTGATCGACCGCGCGTGCGCCTTCATCGAAGCCGGTGCCGACGCCATCTTTGCCGAGGCCATGACCGACATCACCATGTACAAGCAAATCTGCGACGCGGTGAAGGCGCCGGTGCTGGCGAACCTCACCGAGTTCGGCACCACGCCTTACTACATGGTGGATGAGCTGGGTGCGCAGGGCATCGCGATGGTGCTCTATCCGCTGTCACCCACCCGCGCCATGCAGCGTGCGGCGCTGAACGTGATGGAAGCCATTCGTAAGGAAGGCACGCAGAAAAACGTCCTCGATCTCATGCAGCCGCGTAGCGAGCTTTATGACTTCCTCGGCTACCATGCCTACGAAGATAAACTCGACCAGCTGTTCAAGAAGGGCAAGTAACGGCCGGCGCCGTTCACGATTGATTTCAACAGGAGAATGACCATGTCCGAGACCACCCCCAACCTGCCGAAACCGAAGAAATCCGTTGCCCTTTCCGGCACCGTCGCTGGTAACACCGCGCTGTGCACCGTGGGCCGCAGCGGCAACGATCTGCACTATCGCGGCTACGACATCCTCGACATCGCGAATACCTGCGAGTTCGAGGAAATCGCCCATTTGCTGGTCCACGGCAAGCTGCCAACCGTGCCCGAACTCGCCGCCTACAAGGCCAAACTGAAAGCCCTGCGTGGCCTGCCGGCGGCGCTGAAGTCGGCGCTGGAAGAACTGCCGCCCTACGCCCATCCGATGGACGTGATGCGCACGGGTGTGTCCGTGCTGGGCTGTCTCTCGCCTGAGAAAGACGACCACAACCACCCCGGTGCGCGTGACATCGCCGACAAGCTCATGGCCTCGCTCGGCTCGATGCTGCTGTACTGGTATCACTACAGCCACAACGGCAAGTGCATCGAGACGGAAACCGACGACGACTCCATCGGCGGCCACTTCCTGCACATGCTGCACGGGGAGAAGCCGCGCGATTCATGGGTGCGCGCCATGCACACCTCGCTCATTCTTTACGCGGAGCACGAGTTCAACGCCTCCACCTTTACCTCGCGCGTGGTGGCCGGTACCGGCTCCGACATGTTCTCTGCCATCTGCGGCGGCATCGGCGCGCTGCGCGGGCCGAAGCACGGCGGCGCCAACGAAGTGGCGTTCGAAATCCAGAAGCGTTACGACAACGCCAACGAAGCCGAGGCCGATATCCGCGCCCGCGTGGAGCGCAAGGAAGTCGTGATTGGCTTTGGTCACCCGGTCTACACCGTGGGCGATCCGCGTAACAAGGTCATCAAGGAAGTCGCTCGTCAGCTCTCAGCAGAAGAGAAGAACATGAAGATGTACGACATCGCCGAACGTCTTGAGACGGTGATGTGGGAAATCAAGAAGATGTTCCCCAACCTCGACTGGTTCAGCGCGGTGAGCTACCACATGATGGGCGTGCCGACCGCGATGTTTACGCCGCTGTTCGTAATTGCGCGCACCGCCGGCTGGTCTGCGCATGTGATTGAACAGCGCATCGACGGCAAGATCATTCGCCCCAGCGCCAACTACACCGGTCCGGAAGACCAGAAGTTCGTGCCCCTCAAGCGCCGCAAGTAACGGAACCTCCCCGCATGACGAACACCGCCTATCGCAAACCGCTGCCCGGCACGACGCTCGAGTATTTCGACGCCCGTGCCGCGGTGAACGACCTCCAGCCCGGCGCTTGGGAAAAGCTGCCTTACACCGCCCGCGTGCACGCTGAAAACATCGTGCGCCGCGCGGATCCGGCCATCATTGCCGACTGCCTGAAGCAGATCATCGAAGTCAAACGCGAGCTCGACTTTCCGTGGTTTCCGGCCCGTGTCGTGTGTCACGACATTCTGGGTCAGACCGCGTTGGTCGATCTTGCCGGCTTGCGCGATGCGATTGCCGATCAGGGCGGTGATCCGGCCAAGGTGAATCCCGTGGTGCCGGTGCAGCTGATCGTCGATCACTCGCTGGCGGTGGAGTGTGGCGGTTTCGATCCGCAGGCCTTCGAGAAGAATCGCGCGATTGAAGATCGGCGCAACGAAGACCGTTTCCACTTCATCAACTGGACCAAGCTGGCCTTCGACAATATGGTCGTGATTCCAGCGGGCAACGGCATCATGCACCAGATCAATCTGGAGAAGATGTCGCCGGTGATTCACGCCCAGGACGGTGTGGCGTTCCCCGACACCTGCGTCGGCACCGACAGTCACACCCCGCACGTGGATGCGCTGGGCGTGATTGCGATCGGCGTCGGTGGGCTGGAAGCGGAGAACGTGATGCTGGGTCGCGCGTCCTGGATGCGCTTGCCGGAAATCGTTGGGGTCAAACTCACCGGCAAGCTGCAGCCCGGCATTACGGCCACCGACCTTGTGCTGGCGCTCACCGAGTTCCTGCGCAAGTCGAAGGTGGTTGGCGCTTATCTTGAATTTCATGGGGCGGGCGCCTCGTCACTGACGCTCGGCGACCGCGCCACCATTTCCAATATGGCGCCGGAATACGGCGCCACGGCGGCAATGTTCTCTATCGATCAGCAAACGCTTGATTACCTCAAGCTCACCGGCCGCAGCGATGACAACGTGAAGCTGGTGGAGACCTACGCCAAGGAAGCAGGCCTCTGGGCCGACAGCCTCGCCGGTGTGGTGTATGAGCGTGAACTCGCGTTTGATCTCTCCAGCGTCGTGCGCAATATGGCCGGCCCCAGCAATCCGCATGCGCGGGTGGCGACCAGCGATCTCGCCAGCAAGGGCATTGCCGCGCCCTGGACCGAAACGCCCGGCCAGATGCCGGACGGGGCGGTGATCATCGCGGCCATTACGAGCTGCACCAATACCTCCAATCCCCGCAACGTGATTGCCGCCGGCCTGCTGGCGCGCAACGCCAACCGGCTCGGCCTTACTCGCAAGCCCTGGGTAAAGAGTTCGCTCGCGCCGGGTTCCAAAACCGTCGCGCTGTATCTGGAAGAGGCCGGCCTGAAGTCGGAACTCGAGCAACTGGGCTTTGGCATCGTGGCCTTTGCCTGCACCACATGTAACGGGATGTCGGGTGCGCTGGATCCGGTGATTCAGCAGGAAATCATCGATCGCGACCTCTATGCCACGGCGGTGTTGTCCGGCAACCGCAATTTCGACGGCCGTATTCACCCGTATGCCAAGCAGGCGTTTCTGGCCTCGCCACCGCTGGTGGTGGCCTACGCGCTGGCCGGCACGGTGCGGTTTGATATCGAGAAAGATTCGTTTGGCACCGACGCCGGCGGCCAGCCGATTCTGTTGAAAGACCTGTGGCCATCGGATGCAGAAATCGATGCCATCGTCAGCGCGAGCGTGAAGCCCGAGCAGTTCCGCAAGGTCTACATCCCGATGTTTGAAGACAAGGGCGGGCCGGCGACCAAGGTCAGCCCGCTGTACGACTGGCGGGAGATGTCCACCTACATTCGCCGCCCCCCGTACTGGGAAGGCGCGCTGGCCGGCGAGCGCACGTTAAAAGGCATGCGGCCGCTGGCCGTGCTGCCGGACAACATCACCACCGACCATCTCTCGCCCTCCAACGCCATCCTGCTCGACAGCGCGGCCGGCGAGTACCTCGCCAAAATGGGCTTACCGGAAGAGGACTTCAATTCCTACGCCACCCATCGCGGCGACCATCTCACCGCGCAACGCGCCACTTTCGCTAACCCGCAATTGGTCAACGAAATGGCGGTGGTGGAGGGCAAGGTGAAGAAAGGCTCGCTCGCGCGCGTGGAGCCGGACGGCACCGTGATGCGCATGTGGGAAGCGATTGAGACCTACATGAACCGCAAGCAGCCGCTCATTATCGTGGCTGGCGCGGACTACGGTCAGGGCAGTTCGCGCGACTGGGCGGCGAAGGGCGTGCGCCTCGCCGGGGTGGAAGTGATCGCGGCCGAAGGCTTCGAGCGCATCCATCGCACCAACCTGATTGGCATGGGCGTGTTACCGCTCGAGTTCAAGCCCGGCGTGAATCGCAAGACGCTCGCTTTGGACGGCACGGAGACTTACGACGTGATAGGCGAGCGCACCCCGCGCGCCGACCTCACGCTGGTCATTCATCGCCAGAACGGCGAGCGGCTGGAAGTCACCATGACCAGTCGCCTCGATACGGCGGAAGAAGTCTCGGTCTACGAGGCCGGTGGCGTCCTGCAGCGGTTTGCGCAGGACTTCCTGGCCGCGACCAAGTCGGCCTGAGGCGCGAGGCTAGGGGCGAAGTGGCATGACGCCGCACTCGCCCCTGGCAGTCTTCCCCGCTAACGCGTGCTGGCGATCGCGCCAGACGCAGTCCAGATCTTGAAAGTTGCTGCGGCAGGCGCCAGGTCTGCCGAGGCACTCGCAAACGCTTAGGAGACCGTTCATGGCCCATGTTCCGCAAGTCAAAGTTCCTGCCACCTATATGCGCGGCGGCACCAGCAAGGGGGTGTTTTTTCGCCTGCAGGATCTGCCCGAGCGCTGCCAGCAGCCGGGCGAGGCACGCGACCGCTTCCTGTTGCGGGTGATTGGCTCGCCGGATCCTTACGGCGCGCAAATCGACGGCATGGGCGGCGCGACCTCGTCAACTTCAAAGACCGTCATCCTCGACAAAAGCACCCAGCCCGACCACGACGTGGACTACCGCTTTGGCCAGGTGTCGATCGATAAAGCCTTCGTTGACTGGTCCGGCAACTGCGGCAATCTCACCGCCGCCGTGGGCTCCTTTGCCATCACCAATGGTCTGGTGGATCCGGCCCGCATCCCGCGCGACGGCATCTGCGTGGTGCGGATCTGGCAGGTGCAGATTCAGAAAACCATCATCGCCCACGTGCCCATGAGCAACGGTGAAGTGCAGGAAACCGGCGACTTCGAGCTCGACG
>CANFVX010000144.1 GCA_947450495.1 Gammaproteobacteria bacterium | reverse complement strand
TGAGCTGCGCCTGTTCCTGCGCCATGCGGTTGCCGGGATCGATCGCGGGCAACACCACATCGCTCATCGACTTGATCATGCTTTTAAGCTGCAAGGGCGCGCGCAGGTCCATCAGATCACCTCCGCCAGAGTTTCGGCGAGTTGCTCGGTAAATTTGGCGCCGACGCCCAGACACCAGGCCACCAGCACGTCTTGATGGGTCTTGCTGTTGTGCGCGATCCGGTAGGAGGTGGACAGCGACATGACCGCCGTTTTCCAGGTATTCAGCACCTTGTAGTAGTGCAGGGTTGCGGGATTCACCACTAGCCCCGAGGCGGCCTCGTAACGCGCCAGAAAATCTTCTTCGTACAGCAGACCGCAGACCAGTTCGCGGCCGGTGCCCGCTTCTGCATGGCCCCAGACGCGGGTGGTGCACCATGCGAGGTCTTCATGGCGATCCCCGAAGTGGCCGAGTTCCCAATCCAGCCAGGCGGTGATTTCGCCCCGCGCTTCTTCGAACAGGAAATTCCCGCAGCGATAATCACCATGTAATAGCGAGACCCGATCGACCGGCGGCATATTGGCCCGCAGCCACTGCGCGGCCAGCGTGAGGATCGGCAGTTCGCCTGGCGCATCCTCTTCCCACACGCGGCTCCACCAGTTGAGCTGTCGCAGCACGGCGTGGTGACCCGTGGGGGGAACCTCGAAGGCGCTCAGGTCCTGACCCTGCCAGTCATGGGTGTGGATGCTTGCCAGATGGCGCACAAACTGCGGCGCGAGCAAGGCACGGAGCGCAGGCCCGTAGTTTGTGCCCATGCCGGAGACTTCACCGCCCAGGCCGCGCGTGGGTTTGGTCACGCCGGGCACCAGCCCGTAGATCAGCGCGGGATACGGCAGGTGGGTCGCGTCGGCATCCACCCAGTAGACGGGCGGCAGCGGAACCTGACCGGTGAGCGCACGAATCAGCTGAAACTCGCGCAGCCGGCTGCTTTCAACGATCGATTCCGCAGGCTGCATACGCAGCACCATGGGACTGGTGACCTGCGCGCCGGCTTCAGGCTGCCAGTCGAGGTCGAAGGCCATCTGGAGCTTCGAGGCACCGCCGGTCAACCAGCGGGGAGCACGCACCGCGAAGGCCGTGGACAGCTGCGCTCCCAACAAGGATTCCACCGCCGCCACCAAGGTACTCAGGCTCACCGGGGAATACGGCGCGCCGGCACGTGCCATGAGTTTTCGGGTGAGAAAATCATCGACGCCCGGCTCGCAGGGAAAGCGCTGCCGCAGGCTATCGAGCCACCCCGCCGAAGGGCAATCTTTGTTCAGCACCGAACGCATACAATCCCTTGAGTCGTGTGAAGGCCGCCGCCGCTGAGCGCACGGCCATGACGAAAGTCGTCGCCATCATGTCGCCATTCCGATCGAGCAGCGTCGGAAGGAATCAGGCCCGCTGCCCTTCAGCATCAGGGCAGGCAGGGCAACGCCAGCACCGTCTTGATACCAGATTCAGAATCGACCCCTCCAGCCCGAGTGCGATCTCAATCCGGCGCAGCGCTTTCGATGAACACCGAACTTCAACCCGGCCGCCATGACCTGCAGCGACTTCGCATCGCCGCAGGCCACACCCCTCGCACCGGACGCTTGAATCTGCACGGGCGACGCCATGCTTGCCACCCGGCTCGTTATTGGGGGCGCGAGGCGCTCACACCACCGCGGCCATTATGGTCAACAGGCTTAAGGGGGGGGCCATGACAACTGAAGTCAGCGCCGTATCCTGCCGCCTGCATCAGCGCTGGCGGAGTGAATTTCCTGTTTCGCCTGACACGAAGCGGCGCGCCATGCAGGCCGTTCGTGCCTGCGTTTAGTGTCGTCGCGCTCTGGCCAGCGACCCCGGGAATCGACCATCAGAATCGGCCACCGGTATCGGTCGCGCAAGCTTCCAGTCAATGCTCCAGTTTCTGACCGGCAAGCAAATCAGACAGCTCGTCGGCATGCTTTTCCTCCACCGCCAGAATCATCTTCAGCAGGTCGCTGGTCGTCGGGTCCCGGTCTCCGAGCGACTGAATCAATTCACGATAGCTATCGATTGCGATGCGTTCGGCCACCAAGTCCTCATTGATCATGTCTATCAGGGTCGTGCCGGTCACATATTCGGCGTGGCTCCGATCGGTCAGGCTGTCGGGCGAATAATCAGGCTCTCCTCCCAACTGCACGATTCGGGCAGCGAGCTTGTCGGCGTGGCCAAGTTCCTCGTTCGAGTGGGTCAGGAATTCATCGGCGGTACTCCGGGCGTTCAGTCCTCGCGCCATGAAGTGATGGCGGCGATAGCGGAGCACGCAGATGAGTTCGGTCGCCAGCGCTGCATTGAGTTGCTTCAGCACCGCGCTCCTGTCGGCCGAATAGCCTGCGGTCACCGCGCCTTCCTCCACGCGGAGGCGCGCCTGAATCCTTAGCTGTTTGATAGTCGTCATTGCTCGTTCCTTGCTCATGGTGGATCTCCTTTGCGTTACGGGTGCGCAGCCTGACGCGCCCCCCGGCAACTGGCGTTTCAAGATGGACG
Source organism: Gammaproteobacteria bacterium (assembly GCA_947450495.1). Taxonomy (GTDB): domain Bacteria; phylum Pseudomonadota; class Gammaproteobacteria. The sequence goes on along the minus strand of CANFVX010000144.1, from coordinate 5,669 downwards.
GTGCGTGGCACCTGTTCGGTAAGGCGCGCGTGTCGGTGTCGGGTGCCGCGCGATTCTCTGGTTGGCGCAGCCGCAATCGCGGCGCCGGTGATCTCATGCGGGTCGATGCCGTGGTCGTCCCCAGTCACCCGATCGGCTCGCGGAGCGCTCAGCAGGCGCCGTTCGACTTCCGGCCAGCTCACCACGGGCCACCATTCACGCAGGTAATCCGCGCGGCGATTTTGGTGCTTGAGGTAATACGCGTGTTCCCAGACGTCGTTGACCAGCAGCGGCCAGCACCCGGTTGATATTGGGCTGTCGTGCCCTGAGGTGCTGATGATCTGGAGTCGAGCATCCGCGCCCGGAGGCAGCACCAGCCAGACCCAGCCAGAGCCAAACTGCGCGACGCCCGCCTCTTCGAAGCGGCGCTTGAACGCCTCGAAGCCGCCGAAGGCTACATTGATGGCCTCAGCCACGCTGCCGACAGGTCGCCCGCCAGCGTTCGCCGCCATCGAGGTCCAGAGCAGGCTGTGGTTGGCATGCCCGCCGGCATTGTTACGCACCGCAGTCCTGAGATTGGCGGGGATGGCCTCCAGATGTTGCAGCAGCCAGTCGACCGGCTTGCCCTGCAGGTCTTGTGGGGCGCTCTTCATCGCCTGATTCAGGGCTTTCACGTAGGCGGCATGGTGGAAATCGTGATGGAACGTCATCGTTCGTGCATCGACGTGCGGCTCCAGGGCCGACGGGTTATAGGGCAGCGCAGGAAGCAGGTAGTGCTCAGAACTCATTGTCGTCTCCAGGTTTCATTAACAGAGCGGGGACTGTGCCAAGGGATTCCGTTTCAGTCGGTACGCTCAGGCGCTTAGCAGTCCTGAACCCGTGCGCTATCTGTGCCCGTCGAAGGGCATGTTTCCATCGGCCTTGTAATGCTTCCCGGGCGCCCGGCCGGTAAACCTGGCAACGATGGCCATCAAGGCCATCGGCATGCCCCAGTAGAGCCGGTGCTGGCCGAAGTAGCCTGCAAATTGAGGGGAGGTCTTTTGCTTCCCTTCCAGCCCGCTACAGGGCCGCGTGCTGGCGAACCCAGGCGATGTAATGGTCCATCCAGCTTTGCAGAAAAGTGCGGCTGGCCGCTGGTACCTTTCCATCGTTGTCAAAGAATCCTTCGCGGGCATGGATGAACACTTCCGGCAGGCCAAGGGTTGGCACGTCGAGACAGGCAAGGACGTTGCGCAGGTGCTGTTGCGCCATCGACGTCCCCATCGCGCCGATCGATACCCCCGCGATCCCTGCCGGCTTGCCAGCCCAGACACTCCCGCCATGAGGACGTGACGCATGATCGATCGCGTTCTTGAGGACGCCCGGGATTGAGCGGTTGTATTCCGGCGTCACGAATATCACGCCCCGGGCATCGGCAATCTCCGCCTTGAACCGCTTGACCGAGGCAGCCTGGTTGGCGTCGTCGTCCTGGTTGTAGAGCGGCAGGTCATCGATCCGGGTTTGCCTGAACGAAAACCCGGCTGGCCCGAGCTCGCAGAGCACGTTCGCCAGTTGCCGGTTCAGAGAATCCCCGCGCAGGCTGCCGACAACGACTGCAATCCTGTACTCGCTCTGGCGTGGTCCTGCCGCCGGTGAACCCGCAGTGGCGCGGGACGCTACCGAGCCGCCCTCGTTGTCCCATCTCGATAATGCGAGCAGCAGCATGTGTGATTGCGCCCAGGGCTCAGGGGTTGGTTCGATCATGGCTGCACTCCTCGAGCATTGCCGCCGCCAGCGCCGGTCGGCCCCGCGGGATACACCGGACCCTAGGTCGTATCGCGTAAGCGTTCTGTGCGATGGAGTACACGCAGCCGCGAGAGGGCGCCTGCCGTGTGGTGCGGCAGCGAACAGACCTCGGGGGTGCCTGGCAACGTAGTCCGTCCACGATCCCGACCGGTTCGAGCGGACGCTGGACATCTGCATCCCCCAGGAGCAGGTCAGGAACAGCCCGAGCGTCGACACGGACAAATCGGTGTCACGGCAGAACGACGCGCAATCCGTGAGGTATTAGGGGTATTCCGACGACTGGGATGGCATGGGCCTGCGGGGTGAAGGCATGTCCCCGCGCGCAATGGCTGCGAGCTAAACGGGCTAAGGCGAGGACCTAACCGAGCGCGAACAGGAACGAGCACCTCGGGTTGGCGGCACTAGATAGTCCGCCGGCCACAGAAAACGCGGCACGCCGGCCGCATTTTCCATGGCGTCTGCCGGCATCGCTAATCAATACACGCCCATGAAATCTCGCTTGCCGATTTCCACGCCGTTGTGCCGCAGGATGTCGTAGGCGGTGGTGACGTGAAAAAAGAATTGCGGCAGGCCATAGCCGACCAGGTAGGTCTGGCCGGACAGCTTTTTCTCTTTCGGCGTGCCTGGACGCAGCACCACTTCCAGCGCTTCACTGCCGTCGATCTGCGCGGGGCGGAGGCCGGCAAGGAAGGTCAGGGTCTTGTCGATGCGGGCTTGCAGGTCGGCGAAGGTTTGCTCGCTATCCTCATACGCGGGTACTTCGACGCCTGCCAGCCGGGCCGGCACGCTCTTGGCAAAATCAGCCGCGATCTGCACCTGGCGCAGCAGCGGGAACATGTCGGGAAACAGGCGTGCCTGCAGCAAGGCTTGGGGTTCGAAGTGCTTGTCGGCGGCGTGGGCCTCGGCCTTGGTCAATACCTCTTTCAGGGCATTGAGCATTTGCTGGAAAACCGGAATGGAGGTGCTGTACATGGAGAGGGTCATGAGGATTCCTTGATGGGTTGGCGGCTGAGGCGTCTGGGACGAGGCGTAACGAAGCTCGATGATAGCGCCTGCATGTCGGCGGCGTTGACGTCAAACCGCATTACCGCCCCGATTTCCGCCTGCGGTCCGCCTCGCATCACGTCGCGCCGGTGATTCAGACTGCGGGTCCTGCCAAAGTTTGGGGACTGGCTGGTGGACACGCGCTACCGCCGTCATGCTCACGACAGACCTGCTATGACATTTGCTTGTGAAACTCCGCGCCGCACATCGCGCAAATTGCGTTCGTCATGGCAAGCAAGGAAACGGCGCGCGGTTGTGCTTCGCACGGCACCCAAAGAATAATCACCATTATGGTCCATATGCTTAAGAGGGTTGCCATGATCACTGAAGTGAGTGCCGTTTCCTTCCGCCAAAACCTCGGCGAGATGCTGAATCAGGTCCAGTACCGGAACGACAGCATCGTCATCAACAAGGATGGCAAACCCGTCGCTGCCCTCGTCGACGCCGAGTTGTTTGCCCGGATCCGCCGCATGCGCGATCGCTTCGACTCGCTTTCCGAGCGCATTGCCGCGAGTTACAGCGAGGTACCGCAGGAAGAGGGCTTGGCCGAGATCGATGCAGCAGTAGCCGCTGAACGACAGCAGCGCTAATGCCTGGCCTTCGGGTCGTGCTCGATACCAATGTGCTGGTGTCGGGGTTTGCCTACCCGGGTAGCGTACCCGGACGGATCGTCGCTACATGGCTGCAGGGTGGCCTGAACGTCTTCTTGTCCCACTACATTCTTGACGAAATGGTGAGGGTCTTGCCCCGACTCAAGCGCGTCCAGATGACGCCGGTCGAAATCCGCGATCTGGCAGACGGGCTGATGTTTCTAGCGGAGTTAGTGGAACCGGAAAACACCACGCAGACAGAGCTGCGAGATCCTGCTGACCAACCGGTGCTGGCCACGCTGACATCTGCCAAGGCCGACTACCTGCTCACAGGGGACAAAGATTTGCTGGCGCTGGCCGATCGGTTCCCTATCCTGACACCGGCGGCGTTCTGGTCACGCCACGGAAACTGATCGTGTCATCGCACGTTTCAAGTGCTGCAGGCACCCGGCATAGGCAAAACCGTGTCTGAGGGTTTGCGCAGGGACAACAGTAGTACTTCCTCGCGGGGTGATTGTCCGGGGCGCAGCCGAGATGACGAGCACGCTTGGCGCGCTTCTCCAGCCCGTAGAACGCAGCAATGGCGCAATTTGTGGATGAGGGAAGTGGTGGCTACGGGTGGACTCGAACCACCGACCTCAGCATTATGAGTTCGGCCGGGCACGCCTAACTAATTGTTTAGTTTAATTTTATCCGGGCGTCCGTTGCGGGATTTGCAGGATTTGGCTGGACGATGCGGGACTGCGGACCGCAAAAGTCCCACAAGCTTAGTTCGGGCTAAACTGAACGTCGAAGCTGTTTCGACCGACTATGCGACCGCGATTTGAGCAGATTTCAAAACTGCGAGTCCGCTACAGTTTGACTCATATGAGTAGCGAACTCGTCACTACCCTCCAGCGACAGTCCACCGAGCTCCTTCCGGATATCAAGCCGGGCAACGAGCCCATGCTTAGTACCCCGAACGACGGTCCCAGTGCCCACGGCATCGCTGTCGACACGTCCGGCTTTTGCCATCAGCGCTTGGCGTTACACGAGGGGATTGCTCGGGGAGAGAAGGCAATCGCAGAGGGAGCGGAAATTCCGCACGTCGAAGCAAAGGCCCGCATGGCGCGATGGCTCAAATAGTTTGGCCCCTTCCAGAGCTCAACGAGCTGGGCGCCAACGTCGAATACATCGTGACCTGAGCCGAAACGTGTAGCCAGTTGGCTGGTGAGTTCTCTTATGATTTTCATCAAGTAGAACCCCATGAAGAAGCGATTCACGGACGAGCAGATCGTCCGCATCCTGCGAGAGGCCGAGACGAAGGATCAACCGGTCCGTGAGCTCTGCAAACGCCACAACATCACCGAGCAGACCTTCTTCCGATGGCGCAATCGCCTCGGCGGCATGGACGTGCCTGATGCCCGCAGGCTGAAAGATCTGGAAGCTGAGAACGCCAAGCTGAAGCGAATGGTCGCGGAGCAGTTGCTGGTGATCGATGGGCTGAAGGACTTCAGCCGAAAAAAATGACAACCCCGTCGGGACGACGCGAGGCGCTGGACGCGCTGACCCGTCGGGGACTGTCGTGCCGGAAGGCCTGTGGCTATCTGGGCCTGAGCCGCCGGGTGGCGTGCTATCAACTGCGGCAGCCGGCCAAGGACAGTGCCGTGGGTACGCGCCTGCTGTCGGCCTCGCAGGAAGTGCCGCGCTTCGGCTACCGTCGGATGGCGGCCTGGGTGGGACTGGGCGAGTCGCAGGTCCGCCGCATGTGGCGGACTTTGGGGCTCAATATTCCTCGGCGGCGGCCGCGACGCCGGCGCTCCGGGAGCGACATCCGGCTGCCAGGCGCCGTGAAGCCAAACGCCGTCTGGAGCTACGACTTCGTGCATGACCAGTTGGTCGACGGCCGGGCGCTGAAGCTGCTGTGCGTGGTGGACGAGTACACCCGGGAGTGCCTGGCCATCGAGGTGGGCCGGAGTCTGCGCTCCCAGGACGTCATCCTCACGCTGTCGAGGCTGATGCGGCTTTACGGCAAGCCAGCCTACATCCGCTCCGACAACGGGGCGGAGTTCACTGCGGCCAAGGTCATGCGCTGGCTGCGAGATCAGGCGATTGGTCCGGCATTCATCACGCCGGGGAGTCCGTGGCAGAACGGGTTCGTAGAAAGCTTCAACGGGAAGTTGCGGGATGAGTTGCTGAATCGAGAATGGTTCGCGAGCAGGACCGAGGCCAAGGTCTTAATCGAGCAATGGCGCCAGTTCTACAACGAGCGGAGACCGCACAGCGCGCACC
>CANFVX010000143.1 GCA_947450495.1 Gammaproteobacteria bacterium | reverse complement strand
TGCCGTAGACGATGTCGTCCAGCAGCTGCATATGGCGCTTGAAGCGGCGGTTGCTCGGTACCGGCAGCCAGGGCCACAGCGTGAGCAGGGCGGAGAGGGTTTTGGGATTGACGTTGGTTTCATCCAGCAGCTTTGCCACAGCTTCGGCGTGTTGTTCGATGCCGGCACCGAACAGCGTTTCGCCGACGATGCGGAAAGTCAGCCGGCTCATCTCGCGGTCGAGCGCGAGCGGCGTATTGGCCGGATGCGCCCGCCAGCGGGCGGCGAGATCGGCAGTGGCCTGATTGATCGCCGCGTCGAAACCGTTCACCACTCGCGCATGAAACATCGGCTGCATCAGGCGCCGTTGCCGCGCCCAGAACTCGCCGTCGCTGGTGACGAGGCCTTCGCCCATCGTTTGCCGCAGCACCCGGTAGTCGATATTGCGCTTGGTGTAGCGCGGCCAGGCCTGCGTGAGCACGGTGCGCACGTCGTCCGGGTTGTTCAGCAGGAACATGTTCATGTAGCCGCGCCAGCGCACGACGGGACCGTATTCGGCAAACAGCTTCTGGAAATAAACCGCCGGATTGCGGCCGTAGGCCTCGCAACTGGCAATCAGTCCAGGACCGGGCGGGAGCGGTGCCCGTGCGGTCCCGGCACTCATCTCAGGCTGCCGCGCTGGGGCGGGCATTGAGTGCGGCGTACCACGCCAGCGTGGCGCTGTTGCCGGCCGGAATGCTGATGTCGATCCACGCGTGAAAGCCGATGGCGCAGAACGCGGTGACGTCGGCCATCGTCATCTGCTCGCCTACCAGATAGCGCGAACGCTGGAGTTGTGCTTCCAGCCAGTCGTAGAAGCGGCCAATCGTCTGCCTGCCGCGTTCGACCAGGCCTGGAATGGCGGGAATCAGCTGCCCGCCGCCGCCCGGAATGCTCCGCTCGGCAAACTTGGGGTGCTGGTTCCGAAACACTTCGGAGCCGGCAATCATGCCCTCGAACTCCGCCTTGCGTTGCAGGCTCTCCACCAGCCCTTGTTCCAGCGGCGTGCGGCCCAGCATGGGCTGCCAGGGATAGAGCGCCTCGAGGTAACGGCAAATCGCCATCACTTCGTCGAAGCAGGTGCCGTCGTCGAGTTTTAGCGTGGGCAGCAGTCCGCGCGGGTTGACCGCCAAAAACGCCGGCTGGGTGTTCTCGCCCTCGAGGATGTTGACCTCGATTTTCGGGATTTCGATGTTTTTCTCCGCCAGAAAAATTCGCAGGCGGCGGGGATTGGGCGCCATCGCGCAGTCGTAGAGTTTCATCGGTCGCTCCTTCCTGAATTAACGAAACGCGGGCATGACTTCTTCGGCGAAAAGTTGCAGGTGCTCGTTCATTTTGGCTTCCGGATACCCCGGCGGCACGGTCCACGTGTAGTAGCGCTCGATGCCGGTGGCTTCTACGTAGGCGCCGATGGCATCGACGGCGGCCTGCGGGGTGAGGATTTGCAGGATGCCCATCTCCACCAGTTGCGCCGGCGAATCGATCGGTGGGAACAGCGCCTGACCGGCTTCGCCCAGCCATTTGTTGTACATCTCGATTTGGTACAGCACGTGCGGGCCGAGTTCGGCCAGCGTGGCTTTAGGGTCTTTCGACACGACCAGCCAGAAGTGGCCGCCGATGGCGCGCCCCGGACCGCTGTGGCCGAGGCGTGCGCGCTCCTCGCGATAGACCTTCAGCAGCTCGCCCATCTCGCCCGTGCCGAGATAGCCGTCACCGATGCGGGCCGCGCGTTTGGCCGACGCCGGCGCAAAGCCGCCAATCCACAGCGGCGGCGGCGTTTGCACCGGCATTGGCGCGAGCTTCGCGCCTTCCACCTGAAAATGCTTGCCGCGATAGTCCACGGTTTCGCCGCGCCACAGCGCACGAATGATTTCCAGCCCTTCGTCCATGCGCGCGCCGCGATCCTGTGCGCGCAGTCCCAGCCCCTTGAACTCCTGCGGCCGGTAGCCCACGCCCACACCAAGCTCAAAGCGGCCGTTGGAGATGATGTCGATGGTGGCCGCATCTTCCGCCACGCGCACCGGATGGTAGAGCGGCAACAGCAGCACGCTGGTGCCAATGCGGATGCGGGTGGTGCGCGCGGCCACCGCGGCGCAGAGCGGGAGGATCGAGGGTGCGTGGCCGTCTTCGCAGAAGTGATGCTCGGTCAGCCACACATCGTCGTAGCCGATGGTTTCCGCCCAGGCGATTTGCTTGATCGTTTCGGCGTAAATCTCGGGATAAGGCCGCGACCATTGCGCAGGATTGCGCAGCGAATACCAAAGTCCGAAGCCAAGACGGGAAGTGCTCATGCGGGGTTCCTCAGGTAGATGCGGCGTGGCGCGGCGTGACGGTCATCGGCATGCCGAATTTGGGCGTGAGGGTGACTTTGGCGGCCGGTTCAATGCGCGCGCCGGGCGCAACGTCCATGCGGAAGCGCGGCAGGAGATTGGCAATCACCAGCTGGATTTCGAGCATCGCCATGCCGGCGCCGATGCAGGTGCGTGGCCCCGCTGCAAACGGAATGTAGCAATAGGAATGGCGGGGATCGGTGCGATTGGGGTTGAAGCGTTCGGGATCGAAGCGCTCCGGATCGGGCCAGAATTCGGGATGCCGGTGCAGCGCGTAGATGGGGATCGTGATGTAGGCCCCGGCGGGCACGAGATGGCCCTGAAAGACTTCGTCCTGATGCGACCTTCGCGCAATCGCCCACACCGGCGGCAGGAGCCGCATCGATTCCTGCACGACCTGTTTGAGATAGGGCAGTTGCGCCAAGTCGCTGCTCAGCGCCGGACGGCCGTTCAGCACGCTGGAGAGTTCCTCCAGCAGGCGCGCTTCGACGTCGCGATGCTGGGTGAGCATCCAGAAGGTCCAGGCCAGCGCGTTGGAGGAGGTTTCGTGGCCAGCGAGCAGCAGCGTGACGACTTCATCGCGGATTTGTTGTTCGTCCATCCCGGCGCCGGTGTCTTCATCGCGGGCGGCGAGCAGCCGGTCGAGGATATCGTCGCGGCGTTCGCTGCTGGCGCGGCGGGCGTTGATCATGCCGAACACGATGCGATCCAGCCGGGCGACGGCGTCGCGTGAGGCGCGGGTATGTTTGAGCGGCAGCCAGGGCAGGAGCAGTAACAGGATGGAGCGCAGTTCCTGGGTGGAGACGTTGACCACTTCCAGCACTTTGGAGATCTCGTCGGCGTGTTGCTCGATGTCGACCCCAAAGAGGGTGGTGCCCACCGCTTCGAAAGTGAGCTTGCCCATTTCGCGCTCCATCAGCACCGACTGCCCGGCAGGCTGGCGGGCCCAGCGCTCGGCCAGCGCGTTGGTGAGCCGGTTGATCGGTTCGTCGAAAGGATTGATCGAGCGGTTATGAAACAGCGGTTGCATGAGCTTGCGCTGATATACCCAGTGCGGACCGTCGTTCGTCACCAGCCCATTGCCGAGCGACAGCGCGAGGATACGGTAGTCGAGGGTGCCCTTGGAGAATTTCTCGGACGGCGCGCTGAGCACGCGTTTGATGTCATCCGGGTGATTCAGCAGGAAAATGTCGAAGAGGAAGCGCCAGCGCACCACGTCGCCGTAGCGCTGCACGAGGTCCTGAAAGAACTGCGGGCGGTCATCCGGGTTTGAACGCAAACCGTGGAGCCAAGGCGTCGCCGGCGCAGGAGAGACTGGGGGTGGACTGACTCGCTCGTTCATGAAGACCTCGCTCAGAGGGCTGTTCTCAGCCCGTGCCAGTAATGTGTGATGGGGGTTGCCGTCGCTGCCGCGAGGGCAGGTCGGTGGCCATTCAGTCAAACAGATAGCGCATCCCGAACTCGATGTTCCAGTTATAGACCTGGGGCAGATTGTCGCCCCAGTTGCCAAATCCCGGCCGCGCCCACAGGGCCACATGTGCATTGATGAAGCGTCCGCCTTCCAATTCCAGAGTCGCGCCTTCCTTGTTGCGGACGTGGTCGAAATAAATCGAAAGTTCGGTGGCCGAATAAAAGCGCTCGGGCCAGCGGGTCAAGGCGAACATCCGCGTCATGGTGTAGTTGACCTCCTTGCGAGAGGGGTCGCCGGCAAATGACTGCATGTGCTGGATGAACGGGAAAAACGTCGTATGGAGCCGGGGTTCATCAATGGACACGAACATCAGCGGCCCGCCCGCGTGGTGGCCCGTGCCGAGAAATTTTTCGCTCGCGGTATCGAAGGTAAATTCGTAGCCCGCGACCAGTGCGGTGTGGGCGGTGCGGAACAGGCGCACGTTGGCGCGGACGAGCAAATCCCCCATGCCGCCCTGGGTGGCAAAGCCCGGCCGGTCGGCGTCGTAGACCATCACCGGGGTTTCGATGCGCACCACCAACTGCTTGCTGAACGCGAACTCCATGCGCGGCACCAGCGTGTTGCGCAGACCGCCCGTTTGCGGTTCCTGCAACCGATCTCGCAGCTCGAAGCGGGAACGAAAGTCGGAGGGGTCGAGTTTTTTGGCGATGTGGGCGTTGGTGACGGCTGCTGATTCGTCGGCGAATACCGGGCTGCAGGCGAACAGCGCGAGGGCGAGCCAGCAGACCAGCGAGTCGCTGCGCCGGCCGGAGTGTGCAGAGGGCTTCATGGGGCCGCACTATACTGCGGCGGATGCCTGTTCCGACACTCCGCGAGCGCGCCATTTCGGTCGCGTCGAGTCCGGAGAGGGGGAGTCGGCGCAGCGTGCCGCGATCGAACTCGCGCGGGGCGGCCACTCGAAACCTGCATGCTAGAATCCCGACCATGATTCAGTTCCCAGACATCAGCCCCATTGCCCTCGAGATTGGGCCCTTGCCCGTGCGTTGGTACGGGCTTGCGTATCTGGTGGGCATCGCGCTGGGGTGGTACTTGCTGACGCGTCGTGCGACCCGCGCGGCGGGCGCGGAGTGGCACAGTGATGCGGTGGCCGACCTCGTGTTCTATGCCGCAATGGGCGCCGTACTCGGCGGGCGCGTGGGCTACGTGCTGTTCTACGATTTGGCCAGTTACCTTAAAAATCCTGCAGATATGCTGGCCGTGTGGCGCGGTGGCATGTCTTTCCACGGCGGCGTGCTGGGATTCGTGACGGGCATGCTGTGGTTTGCCCGACGCACGGGACGAGGGTTCTTTGTCTGCTGTGATTTTCTGGTGCCCGTGGTGCCCATCGGGATCGGGCTCGGACGCATTGCCAATTTCATCAATCAGGAACTGTGGGGCGCGCCAACGCTATTGCCGTGGGGCGTGGTGTTCACCAACCCGGCCGCCGGCGGCGTGCCGCGGCATCCGTCCCAGCTTTATGAAGCCGTGCTGGAGGGGTTAGTGCTGTTTCTGGTGCTGGCCTGGGTGCGGCGGCAGGGTTCGCGGGCCGGCGTGGTGTCGGCGAGTTTTTTGGTGGCTTATGCAGTGTTTCGGATTGCGGTGGAGTTTGTCCGCGAGCCCGATCCCCAACTGGGCTACCTGTGGGGCGGCTGGCTGACCATGGGGCAGGTGCTGTGCCTGCCCATGATTGCGGTCGGACTGGGCATTTTTATTTGGTCACGCGGCGCGGTGGTGCCGCCCGCAGACAGGAACTGAGCCAGCATGCAGCAGTATCTCGACTTGATGCGACATGTTCGTCACCACGGTGTGCGTCGTGGCGACCGCACCGGCACCGGCACGCTGAGCGTGTTTGGCTATCAGATGCGTTTCGACCTCGGCGCCGGCTTTCCGCTGCTCACCACCAAAAAACTGCATCTGAAATCCATCATCCACGAGTTGTTGTGGTTCCTCCGCGGCGAATCAAACGTGGCCTATTTACGCGAGCATGGCGTGAGCATCTGGGACGAATGGGCAGATGAAAGCGGCGAACTCGGGCCGGTCTACGGCGTGCAGTGGCGGCGCTGGCAGTCCGCCGACGGCCGGGCGATCGATCAAATCAGCGAGCTTGTAGCGGGCATCAAGCGCGATCCGGAGTCGCGGCGGCATATTTTCAGCGCCTGGAACGTGGCCGAACTGCCTGCGATGGCGCTCGCGCCCTGCCACGTCATGTGCCAGTTCTACGTGGCGGAAGGGCGCCTGTCCTGTCAGATGTATCAGCGCAGCGCGGACATATTTCTCGGCGTGCCGTTCAATATTGCGTCCTATGCGCTGCTGACGATGATGCTGGCGCAGGTCTGCGATCTCGCGCCGGGTGACTTTGTGCATACGCTGGGTGACGCCCACCTGTACTTGAACCATCTCGATCAGACCGATCTGCAACTCACTCGTAGCCCCCGCACGCTGCCGCAAATGCGGCTGAATCCGGCGGTGCGTTCGGTGTTTGATTTCCGCTTCGCAGACTTCGAACTGGTGGGCTACGACCCGCTGCCGGGGATTCCGGCGCCCATTGCGGTGTGAGGTCGGGCGGTGAGAATCAATCTCGTGGTCGCGCTGGATCGGCTGGGCACCATTGGCCGGGAAGGTGCGTTGCCGTGGCGCTTGCCCGCCGACCTGCGTCGCTTTCGCGACATCACCACCGGACACCCGATCATCATGGGGCGGCGCACGCATGAGTCGATTGGGCGTCCCTTGCCCGACCGCCTGAATATCGTCCTCACGAGAGATCCCGACTTCCACGCCCCGGGTTGCGTGGTCGTGCCCTCGCTGGATGCCGCCTTCGGCATGTGTAGCGAAGTGGATGAAGTGATGGTGGTGGGAGGCGCGCGCGTTTACGCCGCGGCCTTATCGCTGGCCTCGCGCCTGTTCCTCACCGAGGTGGACGCGGCGACCCCCGGTGACGTGCGCTTTCCTGACTTCGCGCGCGAGGAGTGGCTGGAGGTGAGCCGGACCTCGCAGGCGGCCGACGATAAAAACGAATATGCCTGTGACTTTGTGGTGCTGGAGCGGCGCGAGGGCGCGCCTTATTCGTCCAGTTCTACCGGCGTGCTGCCCGAGACCTGAAACCGTTCGTTGGTCTCCACACACCAGGCGGTGAGCTCGCCGCCCCAGACCGCACCTGTATCTAGCGCAAGCACGTTGTACTTCGCTTCATCTTCGGCGCTGAGCCGTAAGGTCGACCAGTGGCCAAAGACAATCTTGTCTTCGTGGTTATGTCGCATGGGCACTGCGAACCAGGGGCGCAGGTTATTGTTCTTGCGATCGGGTGCGCCTTTTGCGCGTAATTCGAGTTCGCCGTCGCGGGTCAGGAAGCGCATTCTCGTCAGGCAGTTCACGATAAATCGACTGCGTTCCATGCCGGCTAAATCGTGCCGCCAGCGGTTGGGCTGGTCGCCATACATCGCGCCGAGGAACGCGCTACAGGTGTTGTTCCGGAGCAGGATTTCGACTTCTGCGGCATAGCCGATCGCCTCATCGAGCCGCCATTGCGGTGGCAGTCCGGCGTGAACCATGGTGAGCCCTAGCCGAGCATCGTGATGAAGCAAGGGTTGGCTGCGGAGCCAATCGAGCAGTTCATCGCAGTCTGGCGCACGCAGGATCTCGTCCAGGGTGTCGCGCTTACGCGGTTTGATGGCGGGCACCATGCGACAGGCCAGAAGATGGAGGTCGTGGTTGCCCAGCACCACGACGGCAGACTTGCCCAACTGCCGCACATAGCGCAGCACGGCCAGCGATTGCGGCCCGCGGTTCACGAGGTCGCCGGTGAGCCAGAGGCTATCGCGCGTCGGGTCGAAGCGTACTTTCTCAAGGAGAGCGATTAAATCGGCGTAGCAGCCCTGTACGTCGCCAATGACGTAGGTACTCAAGGATCAAGCTTCCGGAGGGATAATCAATTCAGGACGTTGGGAACGGATAGGCGGAAGGCCTCAATCGGCGCTTCAAACGGATATCCGTCTTCGCCAATCATCTGGTAGCTGCCTTCCATCTTCCCCAGCGGGGTTTCCAGCACCGCGCCACTGGAATACTCAAACACGGCGCCGGGCGCGAGCACCGGTTGCTCGCCTACGACGCCTTCGCCGCGCACTTCCTGCACTTTGCCGAGGGCATCGGTGATAACCCAGTGGCGGGAGATGAGTTGCGCGGTGACGCGGCCGGTGTTTTCGATTGTGATCGTGTACCCGAACACAAAGCGCGAGCGCGCCGGATCCGACTGCTCCGCCAGATAGGTGCTGTGCGCGCTAACGCTAATGGCGTGAGAGTTTGGTGGCACGCTAGGGTGGTCCGTGATTTTCAATCGGGGACGGACTGTAGAGAATCCCGCGATCGGCGTAAAGGCAGATCAACTGGCGCGGCCAAGCCCATGCGCCCCGGACAGGTCCATGCGCCGCAAGGCGA
>CANFVX010000142.1 GCA_947450495.1 Gammaproteobacteria bacterium | reverse complement strand
GGGACGCCGCGCGGCGGTGCCGGACATCAACGTAATCGAGCCGCCCGCGCGCAGCTTGGGCGCCGCGTACTTGGCGGCATACACCGCGCCCCAGAAGCGCGTATCGAGCGCCGGGTGCAGCGCCGCGGTGGCCGGCGCGAGTTTGCTGTCGAGCACCAGTTCGCCGGCGGTGATAAAGACATGGTCCAGACTCGTCAGGTCGGCAAAGAACGCGGCGGTACCGGCTTCGTCGGTCGCATCCAGCACGGTCCCAATCGCGCCCGGGGCCAATGCCGCCAGCGCCTGTTCGAGGCGGCTCGACGAGCGACCGGTAATGATGACCTGCGCCCCCTCGGCCTGCGCAATGCGGGCGGTCGCCAAACCAATGCCGGAACTGCCGCCGAGTACCACAACGGTGCTGTTGCTAAGTGACATACGAAACGCTCCCCGAAGACAAAAGATGATGTGTGGATTAAACCCCAGCGAGGGTCGGCGATGCCTGCCCTGCGCGCAAGGGGTGCGACATTTTGTCGCATCGGCAAACGCGCCGGCAGTGATTAGAGTTCGTGACCTTAGCTGAATCATCCCTGAAAGGTTTTTTGATGCCCGCGCTGCTCCCCCGCCTCGCCTTCAGCCTGGCCTTGTTACCGGCTACCGGCATGGCCTGCGAATTCTGCCTCCTGAGTCAGGGCATCTCGCCCCTGCAAACCCTGAACGGCGCGGGGCTCCGCGTGAACCATCGCTACAGCCTGCTGGACGAGGTGTATCAGGGCAGTCGTGAAGTGCCTAACGAAGGCGCCGAGGAGCGTTTCTGGACCACCGAGATGTCGGGCTTCTATGGCATTACTGACAACTTCCTGCTGATGGCCACCCTGCCAATCCGGCAGACCGAAGGCATTGGCGAAGTGGGCAGCGGACCGGATGGCGATGCTGAATTTGAAGCAGCGCGCGGCGGCGCCAGTGACATCGGCGACCTCTCGCTGCTGGGTCGCTACACCGTGTTCAAACATCACAGCTTGGCTGCGACCACCCTGCTCGCCGTCACCGCCGGGGTAAAACTCCCCAGCGGCAGCACCGACAGCCGCGGCGATAGCGGCGAATTTCTCGACGCCCACCTGCAAACCGGGACCGGCTCAACCGATTTTCTGGTCGGGCTCGCCGCTAGCCATGCCTTGGGGCGCTTCAGTGTCGCCGCCAACCTGCTCGCCGCCATTCCCGGCGAGGGCGAATTTGGGCAAACCGAACATCAATTTGGCGAGTCGCTCAACTACGACCTCACCGCCAAGTACCGGCTGCTGCCGCAAACGCCGGGCGCGAGCGCCATGCAATGGTTTATTTCGCTAGGCTTGAACGGCGAATGGCGGGCGCAGGAACAGGAAGAAGGCGCGACGGTGGGCGACAGCGGTGGACATGTGCTGTATCTCACGCCCGGCGTGCAAGTGGTGCTGGGCACGCACTGGATAGTGGAAGCCAGTTTTCAGCAGGCGGTCCAGCACGATCTGGACGGGGTGCAGCTGGGTGAGACCTACAAAATTTCCGGTGGGGTGACCTATCTCTTCTAAGCGGCCGACCCGGCCTGACGCCGGTCGCTTCGGCGCGCTGCTGCTGAGCGTCGTGCTCATGAGCGCCGCGCAGGCCGATGCGCTTCGCATGGATGCCCTGGCCGAACCCATGCCCGCCATCCGTTGGCCCAGCGCGGATGGCCAGCGTGTGCTGGATCTGGCGGCGCTGCGGGGACACTTCACGCTGCTGCACTTCTGGGCCACCTGGTGTACCCCCTGCCGGACCGAACTCCCGCAACTGCTGGCCATGCACGACCTCCCCGGCGCGCCTGCCATCGAGGTCGTGCTGGTGTCGATCGACGATTCGGCGGGGCAGGCCAGCCTCTCGCGCTATGCGGAAACACTGCACATTAAAGCGCCCATTTTTCTTGCCAACGCCGGCACCGGCGACGCCGATTTCTGGGCGTGGGGCGTCCCGGCCACCTACCTCATCACGCCGACCGGGCAGATCAGGGGCCGCTTTCTCGGGCCTCGCGACTGGACCGCGAGCAGCAGCGTGCAGGAAATTCGCCTCTTGCTTGATGGCGATCATCCCTGACCAACCCCAACGGCGCAGGCTCCGTCCCAGATCGCCGACGGCGACCTTCAGGGTCGCCCTGAGCAATCCCCCCCCCGTTGTAGGATTTACCGATGAAAAAGACCTTAGCCAAAACCGTTGTATCGCTGGCCGCGACCGTGCTGTTGTTGGGTAGCCTGGGCGCCAGTGCAGAGCTTGCCCAATGCAAGAAAGGCGAGAAGTGGGACGCCGCGACCAGAAGCTGCGTGACCAAGAAGTAAGGCGCGCCCAAGGCGCTTGAGGCAGTTAGCCGGACGGCGCCAATGCCGTCCGGCCGGCCGCTGGTTTATTTGATCACCACCGGATTCACCGGCGCGCCGGTGCCGTTCACGATTTTGAGCGGGGCGGCGGTGTAGAGGAACGTGTATTGGCGGTCTGCGGCACAGTCGCTGGCCAAATCTTCCAGCCAGGCGATTTCGGTCAGCGTCACCCCCAGATTGCGCATCAGCGCGTTATGCAGGGGTAGCACCACGCCCGAGACCGGGTCGACCGTCACTTCGTTGGCAATGGTGTCGGTCACAAGATTGGGGATTTCCATGTCCGCAAACCACTGCACCAGCGCCGGGCTGTAGGTGAGGCCGGGTTCCACGAAATCCTTGTAGAACTCTTCGTGGCTCACCTCGTAGTACTTCGCAATCCAACCGGTGCGCACCACCAGAATGTCACGCGGCTGAATCTGGGTGCCCTGCGCTGCGGCGCAGGCGAGCAGGTCTTCGTGGGTAAAGGTTTCGCCCGGATCGAGCACCGGCTTGCCGCGCCAGCGGGCGATGTCGAGGAGAATCCCGCGCCCTACCACGCCGCGCTCGGCGATGGGCATGATGCTGGCCTTGGCCAGACCGCCCACAGTGGTCTTGGCGTCGAAGCCATTCCAGATCTGGTTGTCGTACCACACATGCCCCAGCGCGTCGTACTGGGTTGAGCCTTGGGTGTGGCAGGTCAGGTAGTCGTCGGCGTAGTGCAGGCCGCCGGGAAATTCGGGGCCCTTGCCCGCCATCCAGTGACCTTCGTCGATCACGCTGGTGCGAATGGCGCCGCTGCGGCCCGGCCACACCGGGTCACCTGCCGGATTGGCCATCTTCACCTGCAGCGTAAAAACCTTGCCGGACTTGATGGACCCCGCGGCCTTCAGCACCACCTCCGGGGTGAGATAGTTCAGGCTGCCGACTTCGTCATCGGGCCCCCATTTGCCCCAGTTGCGCGGGGAGTCCTTCAAGAGTTCGGCGACGTTGGGCACGGCGGAGTGGGGATGCGAATGGCTCACTGACGTTTACCTCATGGGTTGATTGAAGTGCATACGAGTGCGCAGGCTAGCGTAAAGTTTCAGGCCCGCCTGCGGAACTTGGCGACCCGGGCGGCGCTCCACGCCATGTCCCCGTAATGACCGCTGTTTGGGAGTGTGAATCGCCTGATGAAGATTTCGATTGGATTGAGCCTGCTGCTGTGGTTGTTCGGCACCGCCAACTGCTTTGCAGCGCCCATGACCGTTGCCACGCGGAGCGTTGAACCTTTCGTGTTCGAACAAGGCGGCAGTCTCACCGGCTTCAGCATCGACCTGTGGCGCGAGATCGCCCGCCGCAATGGGGTAGAGACCCGTTTTGTGCTCAAGCCAGACATCAACGACGTGCTCACCGCAGTCAAGGATGGCGGCGCGGATTTGGGCATTTCCGCCATTTCGATCACCGCCGAGCGCGAACGGGAGTTTGATTTCTCGCAGCCCATGTTCGATTCCGGCCTGCAAATCCTGATCCCCCGCCGCGCCCACACGCTCCACGTGGTGGAAGCGATCGTCGAAGGCCTCTTCTCTTCCAGCATGCTGCCCTTGCTCGGCGTGGTGCTCTTGCTGATCCTCATCCCGGCCCATCTGGTATGGCTGTGGGAGCGACATCATCCCCAGGGCATGCTTGCGCATCGCGAGTACTTCCCCGGCATCTTTGAGGCCTGCTGGTGGGCGGCCTCGACGCTGGCGACCCAGGCCGATCAAATGCCAAGGGCGGTGTTGGCGCGAGTGGTCGCCGTGATCTGGATGTTTGCCAGCGCGCTGTTCGTGGCCTACTTCACGGCAAGCGTCACCTCCAGCCTCACCCTCCAGCAACTCCACGGCGACATCAACGGGCCAGAAGATCTGCCGGGAAAACGCGTCGCCACGATCGCGGGCAGCACCTCGGCTGCTTATCTCCAGGCTCACCACATTGCCGCCAGCGAGTTCGAATCCCTGCCGGCCGCGGTAGCGGCGATCTCCCGGCGGGACGCCGAGGCCCTGGTCTACGATTCGCCCGCCCTCCTCTACTACGCGAGCCACGAGGGGCGTGGCGCGACTGCGGTAGTGGGGCCGGTATTCCAGAAAGGCAACTACGGCATCATCGCCCCCGCTGGCAGCCCGCAGCTGAAAGCCATCAACCGGGCCCTGCTGTCGATTAAAGAAGACGGCACCTACGACCTGCTCTACGCCCGCTGGTTTGGTGGACAGGGGCTGGCGCCCTGAGACTGTCCAATCGGCGTGCGTGGCACCACGGATTGTCGACAGGCGTAGTCCCGGCGCGCCTTGGGCCGCTCGTCGAAGGGCGAGAGAGGCCGCAGCAGGTTTGGCGCAGTGCCAGCCCCGTTCATGCTTCGACAGGCTCAGCACGAACGGGGTTTTAGCGCGCAGGCCAGCGCGGGGTGGACGATATCGAAGACCGGAGTAATCCCACGGGAGCGGCATGTCAGCCACCCCTCGTGTGGTTTGCCGCCCCCGGTGCGGTTTGCCGCCCCATGTCGTGCGGTTTGCCAGCCCTCGTCGCGCGGCCTATCCCCCGTTCGTGCTGAGCTTGTCGAAGCATGAACGGGGCAGGCACAACGCCCAACAACCGGGGCACTGCTTGCATTGAAACGCGGTGGCTCAGCGCGCAACGAGTTTGCTAAACAGCGCCACGAACGGACGTTTGCCCGGCGCGCCCGGCGTGATGCCGCGGCACCGTTCACGCGACGCCTGACGCCGCCGCACTCGCGTGCTGGTGCCGACGGTAGAACACCCGCTTCAGCCACTCGGCCGCCAGCAGGTAGGCGAGCACGATCGCGGCCATCACCAGCAGGAAATGGCCGGGCAAAGGGACAAACCCGAACACCGCGCCGAGCGGCGTATACGGCAAAGCGACTGTGGCGGCGACTACCAACACCACCGCACCAGCCAAATAGCCGGAGGGCCTCGACTGCAGAAACGGACTGTGGGTGCGGACCACCAGCACAATCAGCGTGGCCGAGACCACCGACTCCACAAACCAGCCGCTGCGGAACAGCGCCGGTGTCGCATGCAGGCTCAACAGCGAGCCGAAGGTGAGGAAATCAAACACCGAACTCAACAACCCAAAACACACCATAAAGTCCCGGATGAAGCGCACGTCCCAGCGCCGCGGACGGTCAATCCAGTCGGCGTCCACGGCGTCGCTCGCAATGGCCATTTCGGGTAAATCGGTCAGCAGATTGTTGAGCAGGATCTGCTTCGGCAGCAGCGGCAAAAAAGGCAGCAGCAAGGACGCGCCGGCCATACTGAACATATTCCCGAAGTTGGCGCTGGTCGCCATGAACACATACTTCAGCGTGTTGGCGAAGGTGCGCCGCCCTTCGCAAATCCCGTCGATCAGCACTTCCAGATCGCGCTCCAGCAGCACGATGTCGGCCGCCTCCCGCGCGACCGCCACGGCTTCCGCCACCGATACGCCCACATCGGCCGCGTGTAGCGCCGGCGCATCGTTAATGCCGTCGCCCAGATACCCCACCACGTGTCCGGCCTTGCGCAGCGCGAGGATCAAACGTTCTTTCTGGTTGGGCTCGATTTCCGCAAACACCTGCGTCGCCACTGCGCGTCTCGGCAGGGCGTCGTCACTCAGGCCCCGCAGCTCGGTGCCGGTCATCACACTCACTTCCCCGAGCCCGATTTGACGCGCCACGTCACGCGCCACCAGCGGGTTGTCCCCGGTAATGATTTTGAGCGCGACCCCAAGCTTCGCCAGCCGGGTGAGCGTGGCCGCCAGCCCGCGCTTGGGCGGGTCGGCAAACAGCAGAAACCCCACCAAACAAAGTCCCGTTTCATCGGCGCGACTGATGCCGGTGGCGCCCGGCATGGCGCGCACCGCCAGGCCGAGCACGCGCAGGCCTCGCGCGCTGCACTCGGCAAAATGCTGGTCTATCGCCGCCCGATGCCCGGCAATCGGCGCGCGGACCCCGGGCGCCGTTTCCACCTCGGTGCTCACCGCCAGAATCTGCGCCAGCGCGCCCTTGCTGATCAGCAGCGGGGTGTCGTCCACACGGGCCAGCACGCTCAGGCGTTTGCGAATGAAGTCGTAGGGCACTTCATCGAGCCGTAGCACGCCGGCCTCCAGCGCCGGCACGGCGACGCGGATCGCCTTGTCGATGGGGTTGATAAAACCGGTCTGGCAATGCGCGTTCACCGCCGCCAGGCGCCGCACGCGCGGACTCTCTACAGCCTGCACGTCGAGGGCGCCGGCAAGCTGCACCGTGCCCTCGGTCAGCGTGCCGGTTTTGTCGGTGCACAGCACATCCATGCTGCCAAAGTTCTCAATCGCCGCGAGCCGTTTCACGATCACGCGCTTCGCCGCCATGCGCCGCGCGCCGGTGGCGAGGTTGATGTTGATGATGGCCGGTAACAGTTCGGGCGTCAGCCCGACCGCCAGCGCGAGCGCGAACAGGAAGGAATCCAGCACCGGTCGCTGCAGCCACACGTTCACGGCAAAAATGACGACCAGCATCAGCAGCACCACCTGCATCAGCAGGCCACCAAAGCGCCGCACGCCGCGCTCGAAGTCGGTCTCCTCGGGTCGCAGTCTCAGGCGGCCGGCGATTGCGCCGAAGGCGGTGTTGGCGGCGGTATGCACCACCAGCGCCTGCCCGGTGCCGCTCACCACATGCGTGCCGAGAAACAGCGAGTTGGTACGTTGGCTGAGCGGCGTCGCCGCCGCCAGGTCGCCGGGCATTTTCTCCACCGGAAAGGTCTCGCCCGTGAGCGTGGCTTCATCCACGAAGAGGTCGCTCGCGGCGAGCAGACGGCAGTCGGCGGGGATCGCGGCGCCGGCGGCGAGCAGGACCAGATCGCCCGGCACCACCTCAGTCAGCGGCACGCTGCGGGTGATGCCGTCCCGCTGCACCTCAACCGTCAGCGCCACCATCGCCAGCAGGGCCTGCACGGCGGAGGCCGCGCCGCGTTCCTGCCAGAAGCCGAGGATCGCGCTGAAGCTGACGATGGTGAGAATGATGAGCCCGTCGCTGTGGTCACCCACGGCAAACGCCAGCAGTGCCGCGCCGAGCAGAATGCCCACCAGCGGCGAGCTGAACTGTCGCCACAGCATCGCCCCGAAATGGTGGTCTGATTTGACGGCCAGCGTATTGGGGCCAAAGCGCGCGAGGCGCGCCGACGCTTCTGTCTGACTGAGGCCGGTGCCGGTGGTCCCTAGCGCGGTGTTTAAGGTCGCGACCGGCGAAGACCAGAACGCGGGCGGGGATGGGGCTGACTCGGCCATGGCGTGCTCACTGACTCACGAAACCCGCAGCTTGCCCTGCCGGATTCCTGCGTGACCTGACGCCGATCGTCAGCGGGCGATCGCGCTGTCCACCTTTCAGCCGAGGCCCCGATGTCGGCCACGCACTTCAGGCTCCGCAGGTTTGCGCCTGAGCCGGTGACCGAACATCCGAGACCCGGCGGGCGCGCCGTCTTTTGCGGCGCTTTCCCTAGCCGAAGATCTCCAACTTGCCATCCAGCGCCATCAGGCCGGTCACCGAAGACAGCGCGGGGAAGCGCTCGGTGAGTTCCTTGCGGAACTGGGCCAGCGCGTTTTGATGGGTGGCGGTTTCGGTGGCACGGTCTTTCACCGCCGCTTCGCCATAGGCAATCTTGGCCGCGCCGCAATCGCGGTGATTGATGACGATAACGCGATTAATGCTGTGCAACTGGACGGAGGCGCCGAGGTTGTCCCAGAAGGTTTTGTGCCACTCGTTGAAGGCCGGCGCGACCACGCCGATGGCGGCGCCTGCAATGGAGAACTGACTGTATTGGCCGGTGAGCGTCTGCTCGTGCATGTAGTGATGGATCGGGGACTGGAAGCGAGGGTCGATGCAGGACAGCAGCATCGCCTCGTATTTGCCTTTGGCGGCCAAGGCGGCGAACGGCGCC
>CANFVX010000141.1 GCA_947450495.1 Gammaproteobacteria bacterium | reverse complement strand
CAATGGCAAAGCACCCAAACCCCGTTCGTGCTGAGCTTGTCGAAGGAGAGTTTGGGGTCAGAGTAAAAACTCGAATTTGGGGTCAGAGCGAGTTTGGGGTCAGAGTAAAAACTCGAACGGGGATTTCGAATGGTTTTTACTCTGACCCCAAATAGGTCGAACGGTCGCGGGGGCTGCACTTCGGCAGGATCGTAGGTTCCACCTCAACCGGCGGAAATGGTGTCGCGAAGCCTGAGGTGCCGCAGATGCGCATCCGGCGCCAAACCCCGATCGTGCTGAGCTTGTCGAAGCATGGACGGGTGATCACTTAAATTCGCACCGAAAAAACTCGAGCCACTTGCTGGCCCCTCGACAAGCTCAGGGCGAACGGTAAACCGGGCTACAAGGCCCAAACGCTGTTCGGGCCTTCGCGCCGTTGAGCCAATGGCAAAGCACCCCAACCCCGTGCGTGCTGAGCTTGTCGAAGGCTGAACGGGCCTCGCGCTTGCCGCTAGCGCTCCAAGGTCCCCCGCAGCCGCTCGCCCCAGGCGTGATTGGTGAAATCAAGCTGGATGGGTGTGACCGAAACCGCGTTTTCGTGGATTGCGTGGAGGTCGGTGTCCGGGTGCTTTTCGCCGTCGGGATGGCTGAGCTTCACCCAGTAATAGGGCACGTTGCGGGCGTCGACGCGGGCGTCGATGCTGAACGCGCCCGGCGGGCGCTGGCCCTGACGCGTCACTCGCACGCCGCTGACGTCGGCCGGGCCTTCCACATCGGGGAAATTCACGTTGAGAAAACTGCTTTCCGGCCAGTTGCCGCTGTGAATCAGCTTGGGCAGCAGGCCGGGGAGGATTTCGCGGGCGGCGTCCCAGCGGGCAGTGCCGGTGGGCGCGCGCACCACGCTCATGGCAATGGAGGGAATGCCGAGCAGGGTGCCTTCCATCGCGGCGGCGCAGGTGCCGGAATAGCTCACGTCTTCAGCCAAATTCGCGCCGTTGTTGATGCCAGACAACACAATCGTCGGCCGCTGGTCGCGCATCAGTTCGTAACAGGCCATGAGCACGCAGTCGGTCGGCGTACCAAACACCGCCCAGCTGTGTTCGCTGCGCCGGCGGAGCCGAATGGGGTTGTGCAGCGAGATGGAATGCCCGGCGCCGCTCTTTTCGCTGTCCGGCGCAATCACCCACACGTCGTTCGATAGCTGACGAGCAATTTCTTCCAGCAGTTGAATGCCCGGCGCGTCGATGCCGTCGTCGTTGGTCACCAGCAGGCGATGGCCGGCGAGGGGTTTGGGCGTAGTCATGGGCGTACAGCGTCCTTCAGGGAGTAAAAGAAACGGATGGGATAGTGACCGATGCGGCCGGCGAATAACATCGGGCTAGTGTTCATCAGCGGCGATGCGGCCGTCACTGATCCGGATCCTGCGCGACGCGCGCAGACCCAGCGCCGCGTCGTGCGTTACCACCAGCAGGGTGACGCCTTGCTCGCGGTGCAGACCTTCCAGAATCTCCACCACCTGCGCCCCTGAGGCCGAATCCAGATTGCCGGTGGGCTCGTCGGCGAGCAGCAGCGGCGGCTGCATGATCATGGCCCGCGCAATCGCTACGCGCTGTCGCTGACCGCCGGATAATTCCGAGGGCCGATGGCCCGCGCGGCTTTCCAGCCCCAGCGCGGCCAGCGCGGCCTGTACGCGCGGCGTGCGCTCGCGTGGCGCCACCCCGGCCAACACCAGCGGCAGCTCGATGTTTTGCGCGGCCGACAGCCGCGGCACGAGATGAAAAGACTGAAACACAAAGCCGATGCTGCGATTCCGTACGCTGGCCAATTGGTCGTCGCTGAGGCCCGTGACGTCTTCGCCGTTCAGTTCGTAGCGCCCGCTCGACGGGCGGTCGAGCAGGGCAATGAGATTGAGCAGGGTGGATTTGCCAGAGCCGCTGGGGCCCATGATCGAGCAGTACTCGCCGCGCTGGATGCTGAGGTTGATGCCGGCGATCGCCTGCACCGTCTGGTCGCCCAGGGTGTAGGCCCGGGTCACGCCAGAGAGCGCGATCAACGGCGGCTCAGGGCTCGGCATCAGGCGTTTCGGCGATCGCCAGCGCGCCGGCTTTCACGCCATCGCGGCCCACCGACAGCACCACCGAAGCCCCCGCTTCAAGGCCTGCTTTGACTTCGGTGAACTCCCAGTTGGCGAGGCCGGGGGTAAAGGTTTTTTCCTGCAGTCGATGGGTGGCGGCGTCCAGCACCAGTACCTTGTTGCCCTTGATGACCGCCTCAGAAGGGATCCGCACCACGTTCTCGTGTTGGGCCAGCAGCACTTCGATGTCGGCGCTGTAGCCGGGCAGCAGGCCCTGCAGGTCGTGTTCGCCTTTGAGTTCGACTTCCACTTCCACCGTTCGCGCCTGCTTTTCGCGGTCCAGCACATAGGGCGCGATGCGCCGCACTTCGGCGTTACAGCGTTTGTCCGCGAAGGCATCCAGCGACACGCAGGCCGGCATGCCGGTTTTGATTTGCGGGGCGTCGACTTCGTCGATCGGCGCGGACACATACAGGCAGCTCATGTCGATGAGGTCCACCGCCGGCAGCGTGGGAATGCCGGTGGGCGAGGGGGTAATGAATTCGCCGAGCTTGGCGTTGAGTTCAGCGACCACGCCGGCGAAGGGCGCGCGCAGCCGGGTTTTCTCGATTTGCTCGGTCACCACGGCGCTCGATTCGCGCGCCACGTTGACGTTGGCGCGGGCCGCGGCACAGGTCGCATCGGCCGCGTTGGCGCGGGTGAGGGCCACGTCGAGCGCGTCTTCCGACACCAGTTTTCGTCCCGCCATGCGCTGCAGCCGGCTCGCTTCGCGATGCGCGCCGGCAGCCTGCGTGCAGGCTTCGTCTACCCGGCGGCCGGCGGCGGTGATTTCAGCTTCGGTGTGGCGCAGCTGGGCTCTCAGGTCGTCGTTCCAGATTTCCATCAGCATCGTGCCGGCCGCCACCTGCTGGCCTTTGCTCACCGGCAGGGAGGCCACCTGTCCGGCGGCCGAGGGCGACATCTTTGCCCGATGGCAGGCTTCAACCGTTCCCACGCGGGTATTGGCGACCGTGGAGCGTACGGTGCCGGTGCTGAGGGTGTGCAGCGTGACCGTCACCGGCTTGGGACGGGTGAACCACCAGCCACCGGCGCCAAGGCCGAGCACAACGACGAAGAGGATGAGGTAACGCACGCGGGCATTATGAATGCTCCTGCATGATTTAGGCACCGCGCGCAGCGGATTGCGCTCAGCCAATCCGGCCACTGACCTTCAAACCTTGCCCACAGCGGCGTTGCCTGCGCTCGTCGCTTGCGTGCTAAGGTCCCGCGCACTGACGGCCGCGCGGCGCGCGCTGCCTCGCGCCATTCAACGCCAAGGAATTCATCATGCCGCGCACGCTCATCGATATTTCCATGCCGCTCGAAAACGACGTGGTGTCGGATCCGCCGGGCTACGGCCCGCAGATTGAATACATCACGCACCGGCAATCGGCCAAAGACGTGGTGCAGTTCTTCCCGGGCATGCGCGAAAGCGATTTGCCAGAGAGCGAAGGCTGGGCGATTGAGTGGATCAGGCTGATGACGCACAACGGCACCCACCTCGATGCGCCATATCACTTTCACTCGACGATGAACCAGGGCGAGCGCGCGATCACGATTGATGAAGTGCCGCTCGACTGGTGTTTGCAGGCCGGCGTGAAGCTCGACTTCCGCCATTTCCCCGACGGCTACGTGGCGAGCGCGGCGGATGTTGAGGCGGAACTGCGGCGCATCGGGCATACCCTGCAGCCGCTCGACATCGTGGTGGTGAATACCCGCGCGGGGCTGCGCTACGGACAGCCTGATTATGTGTCCAGCGGCTGCGGCATGGGTCGCGAAGCCACGCTCTACCTGCTCGAACGCGGCGTGCGCCTTACCGGCACCGACGGCTGGAGTTGGGATGCGCCCTTCGTCCACACCAAGGACAAAGTGGCGGTGAGCGGCAATACCGATCTGGTGTGGGAAGGCCACAAGGCGGGCCGAGAGATTGGCTATTGCCACCTTGAAAAGCTCCACAATCTCGAAGTCTTGCCGAGCACCGGCTTCATGGTGAGCTGCTTCCCGGTGAAGATTCGCGGCGCCTCAGCCGGCTGGACGCGGGCAGTGGCAATCCTGAGCTGACAATTCACAGCGCAGGCGGGCGCGGCCTTCAGCCAGTCCCGCGGTGCTTCACTTGGCCGGAGTTCTGGTCATCAGCGCGTGGAAAGCCGGATCGATGCCCGGGCCGGGCAACACTTTAACGTCGCGCGGCTTCAGCACCCGGCCGTCCTGCGCGAGGACGCGTGCGCCCAGAATGGCTTTGCCGCTGCGCTTCTCTATGAGGGTAAGCCGCTTGCCGCGTTGGCTGGGCAGCCATTTCTCGCCCCACTGCATGAGCGCGATCAGCACCGGGTACAAGTCCTGACCGCATTCCGTGAGGTGATACTCGAAGGAACGGGCGTCCCCCGTGGCCGCTTGGCGCACGAGCACCTTCGCCGCGCACAGGGTTTTCAAACGGGCGCTGAGCACGCTGCTCGAGACCCCCAGATTGTCCTGTAGCGCGGCAAAGGTGTGCATGCCGTTAAACACGTTCCGGAGCACCATCAGCGACCATAAATCGCCCACCACGCCGAGCGCCTGCGCCACTGCGCAGTCGACGTCGGGCAGGCGTTTGCTGGTCATGCGTCAGTGCCCCGTCACGCGCGCCTCAGGCGGCCAAATTGGCCAGGCGGCCCGCGATCAGGCGCTTGGCCTCCTGCATGATGCGGTCGATCAACTCCTGCACGGTCGGGATGTCGTGAATCAGGCCGGCCACCATGCCGCAGGACCAGGCGCCCGCGTCCATGTCGCCGTCCAGCATCACGCGCGGATAGACGCCGGACACTTCTTTCGCGATATCGGCGAACGAAATATTGGCGCCGAGCGTGCGCTCGGTGGCGAGGAGGCGTTCCACCGCAGCGTTGGTCAGCACGCGCTCGGTGTTGCGCAAGGGGCGCATGACCAAACGCGTGTCGAGTTCGGTGGCGGCCAGAATGGCCTGCTTCACGTTGTCGTGGACCGGGGCTTCCTTGGTTGCGATGAAGCGCGTGCCCATGTTGATGCCGTCGGCACCCAGCGCCAGCGCCGCGACCAGCGAACGCGCGTCCGCCATGCCGCCGGAGGCTACGAAAGGCACTTTGAGTTCGTCCGCCGCGCGCGGCAGCAGGATCATGTTGGGGATGTCGTCTTCGCCCGGATGGCCGCCGCATTCAAAGCCGTCGATCGACAGCGCATCAACGCCCACCGACTCGGCCTTCAGGGCGTGGCGCACGGTGGTGCACTTGTGAATCACGGTGATGCCGTGCTCTTTCAGAATCGGCATCCATTTCGCCGGGTTGTTGCCGGCGGTTTCCACGATGCGCACGCCGCCCTCAACAATCGCTTTCACGTAGCCCGGATAGTCCGGCGCTTCCACTACGGGCAGAAACGTGAGGTTCACGCCAAACGGCTTGTTGGTGAGGGTGCGGCAGCGGGCGATTTCGCGCGCCAGATCGTCCGGCGTTTTTTGGGTCAGGCCGGTGATGATCCCCAGACCGCCGGCATTCGATACCGCTGCCGCCAGTTCGGCAAACCCTACGAAATGCATCCCGCCCTGAATGATCGGATGCTCGATGCCCAGTAATTCTGTAATGCGTGTTTTCACTTTGACCTGCTTGATTAGCTTCTAAATCAGAAGTGAAAAAAACTAGTGGCTGGGGATGCTGAAGTCAATTCGGGGCGGCGCCACAGTGGGCCGTTGTCGCCCCCAGCCCCAGACCTTGCCCCGGCGAGAGGGAACTCCTGCCGTGAATCGAAGCCACAACATTGCGGGGACGGCGGTGACTTGTAATCCTTCGCCCTGTTCCTGCCGTTCAATGCCCTGAAGCCGCCGCTCCCAAGGACTCTCATGCACACCGACAATCTCTCCCGCTGGACCCACGATCACGCTTTCGACGCCGGCAACGCGGCCGGTGAACGCGGCACGCGGCTGGTGCTGTGGATCACGCTGGTGGCCATGGTGGTGGAGATCGTGGCCGGGTTCTGGTTCAACTCCATGGCCTTGCAGGCCGACGGCTGGCACATGAGTTCGCACGCGGTGGCGATTGGGCTGTCGACCTTTGCTTATGCCACCGCGCGGCGCTATGCGAGCGACCCGCGGTTTGCCTTCGGCACCTGGAAGCTCGAAGTGCTGGGCAGTTTCGCCAGCGCGATTGTGCTGCTGGGCGTGGCGGTGCTGATGCTGGTGGGCTCAGTCACGCGACTGCTCACGCCGCAGCCCGTGCAGTATGAGGAAGCGATGCTCGTTGCCGCGCTCGGGCTGGTGGTGAACGTGGTGTGCGCGACGATTCTTGGCAAGGCGCATCACCACGACAGCGACCACCATCAGCACGGCCATGACGATCATCACGCGCACCACGCTCATCACCACGATCTCAACCTGAAATCCGCGTATTTCCACGTGATTGCCGACGCCGCCACCTCGGTGCTCGCCATCGTCGCGCTCGCCGGCGGCTGGGTTTACGGCTGGTCCTGGCTCGATCCGGCAATGGGGATCGTTGGCGCGGTGCTGGTGGCGGTGTGGTCCAAAGGCCTGATCCGCGATACGAGCAAGGTGCTGCTCGATCGCGAAATGGACCACGCGGTGGTCGATGAAATTCGCGAAGTGCTGGAACCGGCGGACAACCCGGCGCACACCCGCATTACCGATCTCCACGTTTGGCGCGTGGGCAAACGCGGCTATTCATTGGCCGTGAGTCTGGTCACGCATGACGCCGCGCTCAGCCCCCACGAGGTGCGGCGGCGCCTGTCGGTGCATGAAGAAATTGTGCATTCCACGATCGAGATTCACCTGTGTGAGGACGAGCATGCGTGAGACACCCTTGAACGATGCGAGTGGCACGAACTCGCAGGCAGAGCGGCCGTAGCCGTGGCGATGTGGAATTTCGACGGTCGCGGTCGCCCGCCTTTCGCGGTGACGCCGGGTGAGGATGAGGAGTCGGTGTGGGACTATCCGCGCCCGCCGCGTTGCGCGACCGATACTCGCCGCGTCGAGGTGCGCTCGCCCGGCGGCGTGCTCGCGTCCAGCGTGCAGGCGATCCGTGTGCTGGAAACCGCCAGCCCACCCACCTTCTATCTGCCGCCGGCCGATGTCGACACCCGTCAACTGGTGGCCGCGCGCGGGCAGTCGTACTGCGAGTGGAAAGGCGCGGCGTGTTACTGGCGTCTCGCCAGCGACCCCGAAGGTGAGCCAGTCGCTTGGTCCTATCCGGCGCCGCACCCGGCGTTTGCGGCGCTTGCCGGCCACTTCGGTTTTTATCCCGGACGGCTCGCGTGCTTCGTGAACGACGAGCGCGTCGCGCCGCAGCCCGGCGGCTTCTACGGCGGCTGGGTGACGCGCGAGATCGTCGGTCCCTGGAAAGGCGAGCCTGGCAGCGGGCATTGGTGAGGGTGGCCGGCCGCATATTTGGGGTCAGAGTAAAAACTATTCGGACTGACGGTGGCCCCAAGTTTTTCTTCGAGTTTTTACTCTGACCCCAAACTCTTTACGCTGCCCCCAAACTCACCGAAATTTCGCAAGCACGGGCTGCGTCATCGCCACGATGAGCACCGTGCGGGTGCGCCAGCCGCCAGGCAGCCAGCCTGGTCGTGCGGCGCGGTACAGGGAATTTCTCCAGCAGGACAGCACGCATGTATACGTTGTGGATCGCCAACAAGAACTACTCCTCCTGGTCGCTGCGGCCCTGGGTGCTGATGCGCGAGCTGGGCATTGCCTTCCAGGAGCAACTGCGACCTTTCGGCGAGGTGGGAGAGGGCAGCGGTTTCCGCCATTTCTCGCCGAGCGGGAAGGTGCCCTGCCTGCACGATGGCGCTGCGGTGGTGTGGGATTCGCTCGCGATCGCGGAGTACCTCGCGGAGCGTCATTCCGGCGTGTGGCCGGCAGATCCGCTCGCCAGGGCCTGGGCGCGCTCCGTCGCCGCCGAGATGCACTCGGGTTTTGGTGCCCTGCGTAACATCTGCAGCATGAATTGCGGGGTGCGAGTCCGTCTTCACGAGCGGAGCGCCGCGCTGAAAGCCGACCTCGCGCGGCTGGAGGAGTTGTGGGTAGATGGCATGGTGCGACACGACGGCCCCTGGCTCGGCGGTGCGGGCTTCGGCGCAGTCGATGCCTTCTTCGCGCCGGTGGCCTTCCGCATCCGGACCTACGATCTGCCGTTCGGTCTCACTGCGCGCGCCTAT
>CANFVX010000140.1 GCA_947450495.1 Gammaproteobacteria bacterium | reverse complement strand
CTGCAGACCGTTCGCCAACTGCATTACCCGCGCCTGCGTTTACCGGGGCTGCCAATCCAGCCTCTCTGATTGGCGCTGGCGCCAAATTCTCCGGGACGAGTCTTTTGACTATTGCCGACGCGC
Source organism: Gammaproteobacteria bacterium (assembly GCA_947450495.1). Lineage (GTDB taxonomy): Bacteria > Pseudomonadota > Gammaproteobacteria. The sequence continues at coordinate 8,157 of CANFVX010000140.1, read as the reverse complement.
CGGTGTTGGCACTAAACCCGACTCAGGGCTGGGGTTTCGAGACCTGGGTCAAACTGGATGCGCCGCAAACGGACGCCTACCTGTTCGACCGAAAGAACGGTGACCAGCGCCTGACGATCGCCATCGGCGCTGCGGGCGTGAAGTTGTCCTACACGCCGTCGGCGGGCAGTGCGGTGGCTACGCCTGAGGTGCCGCTGACGCCGGCGGCTTGGCACCATGTCGCAATGACTGCCCAAAACGGCCAGTTCGTCCTCTATGTTGACGGCGCCCAGGCGGGCACCGTGTCGTCAACCGCGGAGGCGCTCACCGGCGCAATCGCGATTGGCGGCGCGATTGATGCGGGACATGGCCTGGTGGGTGAGATTGATGAACTTAGAATCTACGCTGCCGCGCCCGGCGCTGACGCCATTAAATTGGCCGCGGCCACCGAGGGCGTAGATGTTCGAGGCCTCACCTATCTCGCAGATGAGAGTGCCGAGCAGGAAGGCGCAGGGGAGGGTGGCGAGCAGAAGTCCTCTTACTTCGGCATCATTTTGAATCAGGTGTTTGGTAACAAAGAGGCCATCATCGAGCAGTCTGTGATTGGGATCTGCGGGCTAATGGCGCTGGTCGCCTTCGCAGTAATGGCGCTGAAGCAGATGTATCTCATGAAATGTCGTAAGGCCTCGGACAAATTCCTGACGGCCTACGAAGCTCTCGGGGTTGAAGAGAAACAGGGTCTCGACGCGTTGATAGAACAGGAAGCGAGCTTCGGTCAGTCGCCGCTGTTCAAGATTTATCGCCAGGGCATTAACGAACTGCGTCGACGCCGTGGTGCCCACGATGCGCCGATGCATATGAACAAGCGGGCGCTGGTCGCCATTCAGGCCGCGCTGGACGCGGTGATGGTGCGCGAAGGGCAGCGACTCAACGCGCAGATGGTGTTGCTCACCATCGCGATCTCGGGCGGCCCATTTATCGGGCTATTAGGCACTGTGGTAGGGGTGATGGTGACTTTTGCCGCCATCGCGGCCACGGGGGACGTAAATATCAACGCGATCGCCCCTGGTATGGCGGCCGCGCTCCTGGCAACCACCGCGGGTCTCGCGGTCGCGATTCCGTCCTTGTTTGGCTACAACTATCTGGGTTCCAAGGTCAAAGAACTCTCCGCCGACATGCATGTGTTCGCTGATGAGTTTTTGGCCCGCATGAACGAAATCTACGGCGATTGAGGCAATACCCATGGCGAGTGCGGGTCCAGGCGACAACGAACCCTATGACGACATCAACATCACGCCGATGCTCGACCTCGCGTATGTGCTGCTCATCATTTTCATCATCATGACGACTGCCAGCGTTCAGGGCGTGAAGGTCAACTTGCCGCAGGCCAGCTCGGCGCCGAGCTTGGCGAAGCCCAAGACCAAGGCCGTGACGATCACCGCGGAAGGACAACTCTATCTCGATACGTATCCAATGAGCCTTGAAGAGTTGGAGCAACGGCTCGGTCAATTCAAGGCTGCGGATCCCGAATTACCGGTAGTGGTGAAGGGTGATGCGGCCGTTCAGTACGAAAAGGTGATGCAGGTGCTGGATATGCTCGGTCGCCTGCAAATCACCCAGTTGGGTCTGGTTACCCAGAAACTGGTGAAATGACGCTGCCGCATGCGGGATTCTGACAACAAAGAGGCCAAGAACTGGCGGCCATTAGTCATCGGATCTGTCGTTGCGATGCTGGCAATCGCCGTGATCGTGTGGGGGGCGCTCCGCATGATGGCTAATTCCAAAGTCGCGCCACCGCCGAGAGAGCAGAAGATTATCGTGATGCCGCAACAGGCACCGCCGCCGCCACCGCCACCGCCAAAAGAGGAGCCGCCGCCGCCACCAGATCAGCCCAAGATTGAGGAACCCACCCCTCAGGAAGAGCCTCAAGAGCAGGATCAGGACCAAAATGACGAGCCACCGCCGGGTGACGATTTGGGCGTTGATGCCGAAGGCGCCGGTTCCGGTGACGGCTTCGGGCTGGTGGGTAAAAAAGGAGGGCGCGGCCTCATCGGGGGCGGTGATCGCAATCGGTGGTTTGCAGGTCAGGTTCAACAAGACCTGCAGCGCCAACTCGCCGAAAATGAGAAAGCCAGAGCGGCTAAATATGGCGTTGTGGTAAAACTTTGGTTCAAGTCCGATGGCAGCGTTGACCGCTACGAAATGGCGGGCACCGTTGGGGACAAACAGAGTGAGGCGGCCTTGAGAGCGGTGCTTGATAAGCTCCACCTCAGCGAAACGCCGCCAGAAGATATGCCCCAGCCCCTGAAGCTGCGGATCGTTTCACGTTAACCGGACTACCTTGGACATGGGTCAGACCTTGAAGATCAAAAACTCTCTTGCCGTCACTGTGGGCATTTTGCTGGGCGGGCTTAGCCTCGGGGCGAGTGCCAGCGAACAGCAGGAACTGCTGCAACTTAAAAACACTGTCGTCAATCTGGTCGACGCGCTCGTGAGTCAGGGCGTACTGGATAAGAAACAAGCGGCCGCCCTGATTAGCAAAGCGGAATCCGATGCTAAAAAGCAGGCTGCAGCGCAGATCGCAGCGGCGCCGGTGGTTCCTGTGGCGCCTATGCCAACGCCTGCCGAAACGTCGAACGTGGCGCGTGCCGCCGACGGTAAGCAAGTAGTTCGCGTGCCCTATGTGCCGGAGTTCGTCAAAGACGAAATACGCAATCAGCTTCGCAATGAAATGCGGCAAGACATCCTTGCCGATGTGAGCGACAAGGCGAAAAAGGAGCGTTGGGGCATCCCGGACGCGCTGCCCGCATGGCTCAACTCCATCAAGTTATACGGTGATGCACGGATTCGAAATGAATTCGACTCGTACGGTTCTGATAACGCTTCTGGCATTTACTACAACATTCTCCAAATCAACAAAGCTGGGAGCCTTTCTGGCGCTGGCACCAAGGCATTACTAAACACCACCGAAGACCAGAATCGGTGGCGCGCGCGGGCCCGAATCGGATTGGCTGCGGGTATCGCGGACCATTGGAAATTCGATGCCCGGCTTACGACAGGCAGTCTTGATAATCCCGTTTCTGCAAATGTCACGATGGGCAATAGCGGCCAGCGCCTGACTGTGGCTCTAGACAGAGCCCAACTGCGCTATGACAGGCCAGACGAGCAGGGGTTTAACTGGTTAACCATTAGCGCCGGGAGAATCGCAAACCCTTGGTTCGGCACTGAGATGGTATGGGATGACGATTTGGGTTTTGATGGTGTGGCAGCGACATACCGTCATACGCTCGATTTCGACACTGATGGCCTAAATCCGGTGCAGAGAAATCGCAAGGTGTTCCTTACGGGCGCGGCTTTGCCGCTGCAACAACCAGAATTCCAGTCTCAGGACAGATGGTTGGTTGGCGGCCAGTTGGGAGCAAATTGGGAGTTCGAAAATCAGAATTTGCTGACCGTGGGTGCAGCTTTTTACGACTACATGCACATGGCCGGCAAACGCAATCCTTATGGCTCCAGGATTAACGACGGAACTGCGCCCACGTTTGTGCAAAAAGGAAACCTCCTCTTCAACATCGCTAACGGACTTTCCGCCTCGGACGCTCTGTATGCGCTAGCGGCAGACTATCGTTTAGTCGACGTGACTGCGTCTATCGACTTGGCGAATCTCGCTCCCTATCACGTAATCTTCACTGCAGACGTGGTGAAGAATGTCGGTTTTGACGAGAACGAGGTGAAGGCTCGAGCAAGCGGCCTGTCCTACTTCGCTGGAAATGATTTCTTGAAAGACCGAACGCTTGGCATCTTTGGCGGCGTGCAAGTAGGCTGGCCCGAAGTCACCCGACGAGGAGCTTGGCAAATGGCATTCGACTATCGGTATTTGCAGCGCGACGCCGTGCTCGATGCCTTCACCGATTCAGATTTCCATCTCGGCGGCACTGACACTCAGGGCTACCGCATTACAGGCCTTTACGGCCTGACCAAAAACCTCTGGATGCGGGCCCGCTGGATGTCTGCCACCGAAATCGACGGGCCGCCGCTCTCTATCGACGTGCTCCAAGTCGATTTGAACGCCAAGTTCTGATGCCATGAAGCACGTGTCTGTCTCCGTACTTATAACGCTGGTCTTACTGTTGCTCACAGTAGGAGTCCCGGAAACGTGCTTCGCTGAAGCCAACATTGAAAACGCCGGGCGGGCACTAGCGAAAGCGCAGGTTTTGTTAAAACAGATCAACGCGCAAAAAATTGCGGCGGAAAGTGAGCTTGCCGCTCTAAAACTAGAGGCGGCAGACAAAGATAAGCAGCTCGCCGGCCTGAAGTCTGACCTCAAGACCAGCAAAGCAGCCGTCTCGGACACGACAGCGAGCCTCCACGCCGCCGAACAAAAGGGCACTGGGCTGTCGAACGACTTGGAAAGGACGAAAGACAAGCTTGATAAGGCCTACGAAAAGCTCAAAGAACTGGGCGACAAATACAAATCAACGACCATGACCTTGCGGGAAACGGAAAGCGCACGCGCCGGTCTGGAGACTGATTTGGAGAGCACCAAGGCTGAGCTACGGGATTCTGAAAAGAAGAACCTTGAGCTCTATAAGCTGAATCGCGACATGGTGTCGCACTTCTCGAACGAAGGTTTGGTTAGCCGATTGGTTCGGTCAGAGGCCGTTACCGGTCTCGGGCAAATAAAGACCGAGACGCTGTTGCAGGAATACGAAGGAAAACTTGATATGAACCTGCGTGATCTCAATCGTCCTGCGAGCAGCAAGCCGTGAGTGATACGCCGGATGGCGGGCGGACGCCGGGACGTATCGCGCCTGTGGAGGCATTGCCGAAGCGCGTAAAACCCCGCAAATCGCGGCAGCCCCCCGATCAGGACGTGCGGGACGACGCCCGACGCAGTATCTCGGTGCGGGTCAATACGTCGGATTACGGTCGGTTAAAAATGGTCGCCAAACAGCTTGGCGTTCGAGAATCTGATGTCTTTCGCCACCTGCTACGACTCGGGCTCCGCCGATTGATCCGTGTGCTCGACGGTGAGGTGTCGGAATCAGAGCGGTTTCGCCTGCTCGTGAGCATGGTGGGCGAATTTTCTGAAGACTTCGCCCTTACGCCGCGCGAATGCCTCGTGGTGCTGAATCTGCGCTCATCTAAACCGCTACAAATTGATGAGGCGGATCTGGAACTCATCGGCTTGTCGGTCACTCATCGGCGTCACGCGCAATCCCTCTTGGCAGGCATGGTCGGTCATCCCGTGGACGACAAGAATCTCATCCAGTGCCTTGGAGACTATCTAGCCTCTAAACATCACGCCGCGCGTTGAGCCCACATCTGCGCTGCACGCGCCCAAACCGGCGACGATAAACTTCAACAACGACGTCCGATAACACCGGCATCTTGGGACGAACTCTTCGTTCCAGTGGTTCGGTGAAAAAATCGTTGCCGCACTGCGATTCAACTCGCCCACCTGTCATAAGTCTGGTTTGAAATGCTCTCGGTTCGTTATCCTTCAAAGGGTGCGGCAGCTCCTGAGATGGATGCTGTCCACAAGACACACGCGGCGAGCACCCTGTGTCGCCAGCAGTTGGAACCAAGAACGGACGCCTCAGAAACAGAGTTACCCATGCAAGTCATTCCCTTGATCCTCGCCGGTGGTGGTGGAACCCGCCTGTGGCCCTTGTCGCGTAGCCACTACCCGAAACAATTTTTGTCAGTTGACGGAGCAGACACCTTATTGCAAGGCACGCTGAAGAGACTACTCGGCACGGGCGAAAACGCTTTGTCAGGGCTTGGGCGAGCCATGGTGATTTGCAACGAGGACCACCGATTTCTCGTCGGCGAACAGGCCCGGCAGATTGACCAGACTTTTGACACCATCCTGCTTGAACCTATTGGGCGGAATACCGCGCCTGCGCTCACGGCCGCCGCACTTTGTGCCGTTGGCGGGGGAGACGATCCTCTGATGTTGGCCATGCCGGCTGACCAACTCATTCGAGACACCGCCGCCTTTCGGCACGCGGTTCGGCTAGGAATTGAGCAAGCCTCTGCCGGGCGCTTGGTCACCTTTGGCGTGATGCCAACGGCTCCCGAAACTGGATACGGATATATCCAACTCGGCGCACCCGTGCCGGAGGGTGTAACCGGCGTCCATCATCTGGCCGCCTTTCGCGAAAAACCGGACCGGGAGCAGGCGGAACAATTCATAGCAAGCGGTCAATTCCGGTGGAACGCCGGTATTTTTCTTCTTCGGTGCAGCGTTTGGCTCAATGCAATGGCGCGTTACCGCCCGGATATCTTGGCGTCGACCACCTTGGCCGTGGCGCAGGGGAGTCGCGATGGCGAGTTCTTCCGCTTGGACCGCAAAGCGTTCACCGAATGTCCGCCTGATTCCATCGACTATGCCGTGATGGAACGGATTACGCTCGACCAACCAGAGCAAACGGCAGTCGTTTCCTTGGAAGCCGGCTGGTCGGATGTGGGTTCGTGGTCAAGCCTTTGGGAGGTTTCACCCAAAGACGCCTCCGGCAATGTCTCTCGCGGTGATGTTTGCGTTATCGAATCCGAAAACACGCTGGTGTTTTCGGAAAGCCGTCTCGTCGCGGCCGTTGGCTGTCACGATCTGGTGATTGTGGAAACAGCGGATGCGGTGCTGGTGATGCCGCGTGAAAGGGCCCAACAGGTCAAATCAGTAGTGGATTGGTTGGCCTCCGAAAGGAGGGATGAGCGTTTAACCCACCGCCGCGTCTACCGTCCCTGGGGCTCATACGAGGGCGTGGACGCAGGCGAACGTTTTCAGGTGAAGCGAATCGTCGTCAAGCCGGGAGCATCCTTGTCGCTACAGATGCATCACCATCGTGCCGAACACTGGATCGTGGTCAATGGGACCGCACGGGTAACCAGAGGAGAAGAAGTGTTTCTTCTGACTGAAAACCAAAGCACTTTCATTCCGCTCGGCGCGACTCACCGCTTGGAGAACCCAGGCACCATCGCGCTGGAAATGGTAGAGGTGCAGTCCGGCGCCTATCTCGGTGAGGACGACATTGTGAGATTTGAAGACAAGTACCGGAGAACCTGAGCAGCCCGCTGGTTTTTTCGTCTCGCTAATTTTCATAGACCCTCGATTTTTCTGTTGGAGCTTTAAGTGATGCGCCTGCCTTTGCAACGACCCTTAGTGATTCTGGGATTGCTAATCCTTTTACAGACGATGCATCCAACTGAAGCTCGAGCCGCCGACTATCTTTTACGCCCTGGCGACCTGCTGTTGGTGTCGGTTTGGCACGAAACCGATTTGTCGGCAGAGGTATTGGTCAGGCCGGACGGCAAATTCAGTTTCCCGCTAGCAGGAGAGATTCAGGCGGCGGGACGCACACCCAACGACGTGCGAACGGAACTGGTAAAAAAAATCGAAAGCTTTATTCCGGACGCCGTCGCGACGGTGATGGTGAAAGACATCGGCGGGAACAAGGCTTTCGTCGTGGGCAAAGTCAATCGGCCTGGCCCGATTCCGATGACCGAGGAGACCAACGTCATGCAGGCCCTGTCGATGGCGGGCGGCACCGCGCAGTTCGCCAGCCTCAAGAGCATCAAGGTGTTGCGGGGGCAGGGCGCTTCGCAAACGGCAATCAACTTCAACTACGACCAGGTCGAGAGCGGCAAATCACTGGAGCAAAACATCGTGCTAGAGCCGGGTGATGTGGTCGTAGTGCCGTAGCTTGCCGAAAGTCCTCAGTGAACACGATGCGGCGTGCGGTTTACGCGTTAGGGTGGCTGGGGATCTGCTCCATCTGGCCCGCGCATGCAATTGAATTCACCGCGACTCCTCAACTCAGCATGGGCGCGCGAGCGACCGACAACGTGCTGTTCTCGAGCGATAACCTCCAAGATGCGCTCGGTTTTGATACTGGTGGGAGCTTGAATCTGAGCGGGCAATCCAACACTTACCGGACCACACTAACGCCTGCATTTAATGTCAGGCGCTTTGCAGTGGGAGAGGATCTTGACGCCGACGAATACGGGATTCGGAGTGATCAGCAGTGGAAACTGAGTGAGTTGCTCAGCGCCACTCTCAAGGCTGATTACTATCAGGATTCGACTTTAAGCACTGAACTGACCGACGTCGGTCGTCAGAACGACGTTGCCGACCGCGATACGCTCACCCTACAACCAGGCATCATTTATCAGTTG